>CAYSSE010000022.1:0-28778 GCA_964433355.1 uncultured Desulfocicer sp. | reverse complement strand
GGCCAAAGATCTTGTAAGTCAGATACTCACCTTTTCCCGGCAGCAAAAAGATGAAGTAAAATTGATGAAGATTCAGCCCATTTTAAAAGAAGCATTAAAAATGCTCAGGACAACCATACCGGCCACCTATAATACCTTGTAAATAGCACTGAAATTCTGATCCAAATAGGCTCAGCGATGATCTACGCGTACAGCTCGAACAATTGCCCGGGATTCAAAAGATGATGAAACCTGGGAATCCCATCGAAGAAATATGTCATAAAGGAACTTCAGAAATCAAGAAAGCGGTTTATGCCACTTCAGTATTGTTGTGAGGTTGAACTTGTGGGTGAAGTTTGGTTTGTTGAAAAGTTTGTTTTGTCGCCCTGCCGACAAGGGTTGCCAGTGAGTCCACAATGCCATTCATGCGCCCTGCCTGGCTGTTCATCTCTTCAGAGATAGACGAGGTCTCCTCTGCGTTGGCTACATTTTGCTGGTTCACTTTATCCATTCCAGTCATGACTTTATTAATGAGTTCTATGCCCTGTGCCTGTTCATTGGAGGCAGCGGCGATCTTTTCAAGCAGTTCACCCACTTTTTGGGAATTTCCGGCTATTTTTTTAAATGCGTCCTTTGTTCCTGTGGCAAAGTTTGCGCCTTTTTTGACTTTAAGTACGGTGCCCTTAATGAGTCCTGCAGTATTTTTGGCAGCCTTAGCTGAACCCATGGCAAGGTTTCTCACTTCGTCGGCAACAATGGCAAACCCTGATCCAGCTTCCCCTGCCCTGGCTGCCTCCACGGCAGCGTTCAGTGCCAGCAGATTGGTTCGAAACGCAATTTCGTCAATGGTCTTAATAATTTTTGATGTCTCTTCACTTGCTCTGATGATCTCTTCCATGGATGCGGTAAGTTCGAGTACAGCCTTGTTGGCATCTTCGACCTCACGGTTTGTTTCTTTCATAAGGGAATCTGCATGGGTGGCATTTTCCGCGGTTTGCCTGGTCATGGAAGACATTTCTTCAAGGGATGAAGTTGTCTCTTCCATGGAGGCTGTTTGATGGGTTGAACCATCGACCAGAGAATGACTGGTTGATGACATCTTGTCTGAAACAACACTTAACTGTTTGGTGCTGTCAATTAGCTTTTCGATAATGAGATATATCGGCTTGGTAATTGATCCTCCCAGGGAAATGGCAAGTAGAATGCCAGAAAGAATCCCGGCAACCAATAAAACTGCACATAATTTGATGGTGAAGTTTTTTGTTTTGATCATTTCCGTTTCCGTTTCTTGCTGGAATTTTTGAACGATTTTGTTGATTTGATCCCCATCGTGTTGCATGTGTATCTGGACATCCTTATTACGTTCACACAGGGAAAACACATCGCTGAACGTCGTACTGCTGTATATTTGAAATTGCTGGTCAATACTGTTATATGTTTCTTTGAGTTTTTTGTCTTCGGCCATGTCGATAAGGTAAGCTAAGTCCTCTTTTATATTCTCCCAGCTTTTTATTTTCTCATTGAATTTATCAACGCATTGGGATTCATTGTACATGAAAAAGGAGTTCTCATATAATTTGGCATCCTTCAGGTTCATAACCAGTGGATCAATCACTTTTAGGATTTCATCCATGACCGGGTTGATTTCTTCACCGGTGACCAGGGCATTGTTCTGCGCTTCTATGATTGATGTTCGGATTTTTTTGTCAAAGGCCTCAAAGATCAAGGCAGAAGCCTCCTTCATCTCTAATTTAAGGCTTTCAATCCTATCGCTGTTTTCTGCTGTTTGAGTAAATTTGTTGTGATATGCTTTCACCAGAGTATTTAGTTCAGCCAGGCGCGAAAGCAGGGCTTTGTCTTTGATACTTAGTTTGATATCTGCAATAGATTTGTGCAAAACAGCAATGCTCTCACTCAGGAGTGTTACAGACTCGGCCTTCTTGTAAGTCAGATAATCCTTTTCGTGCGTAGTGATCTGAAACATCTCTTTGACCAATTTATTGGAGCCAGCGGATAACTCCATCATCGTTGAGATCTTGTTCATGCCAATTACGCTCATGCTCAATCCAATCCCAAACAGCAGCAATATGATTCCAAATCCGCCTGTTATCTTCATTCGAAAGGATACATGGTTTTGTTTCATCTCTTGCTCCATCTGAAATTACACTGCTCGCTATCTGCCTATCCGTTCCCCCATCGCCCAGTCAGAACTTTGAAGCATACTATTCATAAATGCCGGCTCCAACATAAACGTTCTCGTCCCCCATAAGACAGCCCTTTATATAGGATACCTTTGGGGAAAAGGTTTTTTCACCTGGTTTGGGCCAGCGGTATGATGCCCACCCGCTTCCATTATAGGCTGTTTTTCCGTTTATAGTGGTCTGTTTGCTTTTGGCAATCTTTGTAAAGTCTGCAAAAAAACGTTTGCCGGTGTCGTCCTTGAGACCGATAAGCACCTTGCCGATGAGATGGGATTTGATGTGCATCAGTGTTTTTCCACCCAGGTCATTTACGAACACATAATTATTGTCGCCGAAACGAATTTTTCCAATTTTTTCCAAACCGATGCTTCCTTCTTGCTCGAGGATGGCCACCGCCTCTTCAACCGCCTTTACAACCTCATCCTTGGGATTGAGTGTTCCTGCAAAAGAGGTTGTCGAAAACAAAGCTGCCAAGAAGACTATAAGCACTGTCAAACAAACGGTTTTTTTCATAATCTGTTTTCCTTTTTAGATTTTTATTGTAGGGTGATGTCTCCATTTTATGGTTCTGAATTATATTAAAAAATGCGATTTTGTGAGGTTTAATTTCAAACAACGATATGTATCCAATGATGCTTTGCAAAAAACCGCTAAGAAACCCTTGAGTCTTTAGCTTATGTGTTGATGGCCCCCTTGGAGTTTAAAGTATTCATCGTCAGATCGCTGGATTTCACTAATATAATGGTACTTGAGATTTGAATAAATGATCGTTAATCGCTGAATTCTACGTCAGAACAGGGGGAAATGTAATAACTTTTTTGTAAGTCTCCAAAATTGATATCGCAATTCATTGGGCTTGATATTTTTTTGACAAATAATGAATAACAGTAACATATTAAGAATATTGTTTACAATTATAAGAATCATATTAGGCAGAGGATGTCAAGTAGGTTGTTGCATGGATGTGAAAAAACATCATTGCACTGGCAAACGTTTTTCAGGACTTTAATACGCTTTCGGAGGCCTGTTCTTTCTCATATTCACGCTTTCTCACTATCATTGATTTCTATTTTTAAAAGGAAATTCATATGTATTTTTAGATCCTTTTGGAAAAGGCCCATGCATGCTGCATGGGCTTTTCTCAGGCACCCTTCAAACGTGCTTTACAATTTTTTAGAACATTCCTCATTTGCAGGTGCTTTTTCCCAAAAAACTGTAAAGTGCTTTTGGACTCATATGAAGGATGCCTTTTTTTTATCTATCAACTTTCCAGTTGCTTCAACAAAAACTGGGTAGCTTCCCCACAGGTAACCCCATTTTTACCGCCATTGGGCACCAGATTGGCAGCGGTCAGGGCATCCACAGCCTTAAACACAGACTTCATAAGATTTGGATATCCAATGAACTCAAGTAATTCACCCGTGGCCTTGACCACGGCCACAGGGGAAGAAAACTGACCTCGGTTTTCCTGCATCATGCGGGTACCGGTACCGCCACCTGCTTCAAACATGCCTTGGGTAAAAGAGATGTTGGCAGAACCCACACCCCCAATGCCGCCCACATACATACCCGCTTCATCCCCTGCCATGTCCCCCACAATGTTGTTGGACACCAGTGTCGTTAAGGGAAACTCTTTGCCGGTTTTTTCGCCCTTCATGGCTTTGAGTTTCTCAGGCTGGGTGATGGTGTAAGAAAAATCATCAGGCTTGACGCTCACATAATCAAGGTCGGGAAAATTGGCATCAATGTAGGCTTTGGCCCAGTTCAGAGATGCTGCATCCGGTTTAATCACATTGTCTTTAAAATTGAGCACTACACAGCCGGAATTTCTTTCCACGGCATGGAGACAGGCCATGTGGGTGAGACGTTCAATGTCTATTCTTGCCTGGGGCCAGAAGCACATGGCGTACTCTTCCTGGCCATTGAGGCTTGAAACACCGGCGGATTTTGCATCCTGGTAGGGGGTACCCAGATTACAGCGGAATACGGTAAAATTAATACCCACTTCATCGTTTTTGATATTACGCTGGCAGGCAAACAGATCCATGTATTGGCGCATCCACACATTGGCACTGGGGACATTGGGATATTTGGAACTGTCCGGGGTCTCCAGGGGCATTTTTAAAATCACATCGCATTGGTCAATGACATCAATGGATGTCTTAGGGGCCACCACATCCAGTTCCAGTCTTTTTTCAATGGTGAGATCCGGGATCTCCACCACAGAGATTTCACCCGCTTTAATTTCCTTGGCCAGTAAAGATTCAAGGATGGTGCGGGCCGCCTCGGCCACAATGGGACCAATGCCGTCCCCCGGGGCAAATCCGATTTTAAGTGGTCGTTTGGAGCTTAAGGCCACGGGATTAAATTGTCCCCGGGTCTGGATGGCCTTTTCAACCCGTGCTTTTTCTTGGGTCAGCAGGGTGAAAAGGGCATCAAAGGGGTTGTAGTCACCTTCAAACATATTTATATACGCATTCATTTTTATCTTTCTCCTTATTCTTTTTTATATGAAAGAGTAGGCAAGTCTAACATTCTTTCATCCTTCGTTGTGGGCAGGCCGAGGCCAGAATACGGTCTGCCCGTGGCAGTTTATATGAAAGTATCAGCAACATGCTAAAATTAAAGGACTTTCGTTTTTCGTTGTGGCAGGCTGTCCTGTCATGCGGGTTTCTCAATATGTCCGGGCATTCAGGGAAAGTTTTTGAAGAAAACCCAGCATTTAAAGGGTGAGCGGGCTTTATCTCCCGGGTGATTGAGAACTTACCCCAAGTGATGGTTTGGACAGCAAATATATATTTTATTTCTAATACCAGTTTTTGAGGACACCTGCAAGGAGAGGAAAAAAAGATACATATTTTAAGTCTGTGGTATCCGGTGAAACGAATCATGGATCCCCAAAAATCCTGTTGCAATATTTGCCTTGACATGGCATTAGTATTATCAATATTAATTTTAAACAAACAAAGTTTAGTCTTGCTAAATATACTTCATGGAATATACATTATATATTAATTGAATCAAATTTTGCTTTTGGGGGATTGTGCACCATGTTTGATGCAGCTTACGATGAGCCGCCGGTCAGCACCAGAAGGCTTCATAAACTCCACGACGTTAAATCCACCGTTCAACCAAGTGTTTCACCCTGTAGCGCCGCCTGCCCGGCCGGGATTGATATACCAAAAATTCAGCGTCATGTGGCCCAGGGACAATTCTTAAATGCCTTTGAAACCCTTATGCTGGAAAATCCCTTTCCGTCCACCTGCGGTCGGATCTGTTTTCATTCCTGTGAAACTGCCTGTCATCGCACAGCCCAGGATGATGCCATCGCCATTCACTGCATGGAAAGATTTGTGGGCGACCTTGCCCTGAACCAGGATTTTTCCCCTGCCATCAAGACACTTCCCTTAAACGGAAAACGCGTTGCAGTGCTGGGGGCAGGCCCTTCTGGGTTATCCGCCGCTTATTTTCTTACTATTTTTGGATTTTCCTGTGATGTGTACGAATCGGCCCCAACACCTGGTAAGTCCGCTCAATGGAGCATCCCGGAGTCCCGCCTCCCTGAACGAGTACTCAATATGGAGATTGACAGGATTCGTGATCTGGGAGTGAAGATTCAATGTGCCCAGTCATTGTCCCCCGATTTTGTCAAGAATCTGGTTTCACAGTATCATAGTGTGGTGGTGGGATCGGGTATTTCCCAGTCCATGACATTTTCCCAATGTGATGACCGGGACGGTGCCACCCTGCATGGCGCTCTCCAGACCATGGAAGATCCCAGGCACATTGAACTGGGTAATCTGTCCATAGAACTTGGCAAGATTCCCGTGGAGTATTCTGGTGGCTGGTACAACGGCATCCAGAGCATTGCCCACGCGGTCGGATCCGGAAAAACAGCGGCCATTGCCCTGTATGCCTATTTTGACTCAGGCAGCGGTGCCATCCGGGAATCCGTGGAAATTTCCCGGGTGGGAAATGGAACGGCCCAGTCCATGGATATTTATCTTTTGGGGGAACGGAGCCGTGCAAGTTCCCGTGTGGTGCGTGAAAGTGACATTGATCGCACGGGGTTTCCCTCTGCGGTCAGAATTGAACCTCTTTATTCAGAAAGTGCCTTTAACGGTAATTCCACGAAAATGCTGGAGCAGACCGTTGATTTACCATCGGCCCTTGCCGAGGCCGCGCGATGCTATGGGTGTGGATGTACCACCCCGGGAAAAAATATTGATCATTGACTTTTATAACGAGTATTCTTACAATTCGATTCATTTTAAATGAATAATGCCGACAAGGATTGAAGAATGTCCAGTCAACCTCATGATCGAGAATTTCGTTTTCCATTGGAAATGGGGCAAATTGATTTTTTATCCGTATTGGATCGCCTGGATGATGGCGTTATCATTGCGGATACCCAGGGAAACATTTTATTTTATAATCATGCCCAATCTAAAATAGATGCCCTTAACGCCCGGGATGTGGTGGGATTAAAAGTCACTGATATCTATGAGCTGAACAATCAGACCAGCATGATCATGCAATGTGTTCATCGCCGGGCCTCCATTAAAAACAGAACGTTTTTTTATCGCACCTGTTCTGGCAAGGTGGCCAATACCATCACCAGCGTGTATCCCCTTCTTAAAGACGATGAGGTGAACGGGGTTATCTGTTTTGTCAAAGATTATGAATTATTACAGGCATCAACCCCCATGGCATCCATCACAAAGTGTCGCCGGGATCTGGGGAATGGAACCCACTATACCTTTGCGGATCTCATTGGTAACAGTCCTGATTTCCAGAGAATGGTCAGTGCTGCCAGAAAAGCCTCCTCCTCTTCCTCCCCCATCATGATCCAGGGAGAAACCGGCACCGGTAAAGAGCTATTTGCCCAATCCATCCATAACCACAGTTGGCGGAATAAAAAGAAATTTGTGGGGGTCAACTGCGCCGCCATTCCCCACGATTTGCTGGAAGGTCTGCTGTTTGGAACCACCAAGGGGGCTTTCACCGGTGCCCTTGATAAACCAGGATTGTTTGAAATGGCCAATGGTGGCACCCTTTTTTTCGATGAATTATTGTCCATGCCCATTGCTCTCCAAGCCAAACTGCTGCGGGTAATTCAGGAGAAATCGGTGCGTCGGGTGGGTTCAACAAAAGAGATTTTGCTGGATATTAAAATCATCAGTTCTGTCAGTGATGACCCCCGCATGGCGGTGAATAAAAATATATTAAGAATGGATCTGTTCTACCGCCTGGGGGTGGTGGTGTTAAAGCTGCCCCCTTTGAGGAATCGTCTAAAGGGCATGGATGAACTAGTATTTCATTTTATTGAGAAAATAAATACCCTTCTGGGTACCCATGTGGAAGAGGTATCTCCTGAAGTGATGGATCTTTTCATGGCCTATGCCTGGCCGGGGAATATCCGGGAATTGGAGCATCTCATTGAAGGTGCCATGAACATGACAGGTCATGAGAAAATATTAAAGATTGAACATTTTTCATCGGGGTTTGAGAACTGGGAAAGCCTTGATACCAATTCCCTGGAGGCCACAGGTGATTTTGGAATGAATGACCCCCCCCCGGGTTCATCTTTGACCTCTGGTTCCATGTCAGAAATGGGGATGCCCCTGCCTCAATTTTCAAGCCATTTTTCCACCGAACATCTTTCTGAAAAATTGCAGGCCTGCTGTGATCAACCCGGCTGGGCAAAGTCACCGAAGCCAGAAGTGAAAATCCCCCTGGCCCGGAATCAGGCGGAGCAGGAGAAATTATCCATTAAGGAGGCCCTCACCGCTTCCAGTGGAAATGTGACCCGGGCATCTTCCATTTTGGGTATTTCTCGGCAATTGCTGCATTACAAAATAAAAAAACATGGGTTAAGCCGGGTTGACTTTATGAAACGCTGAATTCCCTTAGCATTTGAACCTGATTTTATCCGAGATGATAAATATTTTTCATTAGAAAATAATTTTTACGAAAATAATTTTTCAAATGAAAATCCTTCCTTTTCTGCCTGCCATATATTTTAATCATTTTAATATTTTATTAAATTTGTGTTTGTTATATTGTGAATAATATCAATTTTTTATGCTATTTGTCCTGTTTTGTGCAAATTGTTTTTATGTGTGTGGCACACAATCTGCTATCAATATATTCATAGAGTCTGATTTTGATTTTTGTCATTTTGTGATGGCCGAATTGATAACCGGATTCTAAAAGAACTTTTGATATAGTTGACTCAAACCATCGGTTCGACCATTTTTTTATAACAGATTGAATTTATTGATATAAAAAAATAACAAATAAAAAATCTAAATAAAATTTTATTTAGATTACAGTATGTTATGATGGCTATCGAACCGAGGGCCAAAGGGTCAGTTGAAACCTAATGTATAAGGAGTGTCACGTGTCACACCCAATACCCCCAACTAAACCCTTCGATCCCCTGGTCTTCTGGGTATCCGCATCATTAACCGTTCTGTTTATCCTCTGGGCCATTGTTTTTCCAGAAAACATGGCTAAATCCATCAATGCCGTTTTCAGTTGGACCACCATCAATTGGGCATGGCTTTATCTCTTGACGGTATTTCTCCTGGTCATCGGCTGCTTTGTGCTCATGGGGCCAGGTTATGGTAATTTGAAGTTGGGCCTTGCCCATGACAAGCCGGAATTCTCAAATTTTTCCTGGTTTGCCATGCTGTTTGGCTCGGCCATTGCCGCTGGCATTGTTTTCTGGGGGCCTGCTGAGCCCGCCTACCACTACATGACTCCCCCCCCTTACTTTGGCGGAGAAGCCCTTACCCCGGCAGCCGGGGCCAATGCCATGACCTACTCCTTTTTCCATTGGGGACTTAGTGCCTGGTCCATCTATGCCATGCTCACCATTGCCATTGCCCATGCCTGTTTTACCAAAAATCTTCCCCTGAAATTCTCCAGCGCTTTTTACTATGTTATTGGGGATAAAATCCATGGTGCTTGGGGTAAAGTCTTGGATATATTCGCGGTTTTTGCAACATTGGGGGGGCTTGCCACCACCACCGGACTGGTGGCGCTTCAGCTCTCCAGTGGATTAAAATTTCAGTATGGCCTGGAGCTTGGCCCCAGCAGTACCTACATCATCATCGGTGTTCTCACCGCCATTTTCACCTTTTCTGTCTACACAGGTCTTGAAAAAGGGGTGAAACTCATTGGCGATATCAACATGTGGGTGTTTGTGGCGGTGTGGTTTTTTATTCTGATTTTTGGACCTACCATTTTTCTCATTAATCTCACCACCAATGCCATTGGCCAGTATCTGCTCCATTTTATTCCCATGAGTCTTTTCACCGCCCCGGGTTATGAGGGAAACTGGATCGGCAGCTGGACTGTATTTTATTGGGCCTGGTGGATGAGCTGGGCACCCTTTGTGGCCGTGTTCATTGCCAGAATTTCCAAAGGCAGAACCATCAGAGAAACCGTTGCCGCCACCCTTATTCTGCCCACCGTGGGAAATTTTTTGTGGTATGGCGTTATCGGCGGTGCGGGCATCAGTTTTGATGTCACTGGCACATTAAAGGAGCATGGGGTGGAAAGTGCCATTTTTGCCATTGCACAGAATCTTCCCATGACCGGTATTTTATCCATTGCCCTGATTTTTCTTATTGGTACCTTTTTCTTGACCAGTGCCAATTCTGCGGCCATCTCCCTTGCCATGTTTGTATCGGGTCATGAGAATCCCGGGAAAAATCTGCGGGCGTTCTGGGGTATTGCCTTGGGGGCTGTGGCCGCTGTCCTGGCAGGAACCGGCAGTTTAAAAGCCATTCAGACCGCCTCCATTGCAACGGCATTTCCATTAATGTTCCTTCTTTTACTGGTGCTGTTTGGCACCTTTCGGGGACTTGACAGATATAAAAAAGAAAACACTCATCAATAACCACAAACTGTAAATATTCGGCCAGCACCCCTATCTTCACCTAAGTTTGGCCTGCTCACCCAATTAGTACCATCGGTTCGACTATTTTTTTATAACAGATTAAATTTATTGATATAAAAAAGCAACGGATAAAAAATCTAAATAAAATTTTATTTAGATTACAGTATGTTATGATGGCTATCGAACCGAGGGTTAGTATGCTACGCAGTCCCAAATAGGCGAATATGGGGCACTGGCCAAACATTTCCATTACCAACCCAAATATTTACCACAAACCTTAATTATGGGGTTGTTTTTTAACACCCCGGGGAGACATGTCACATGTACGATAGAATGCAGGAACTTAATACAGAAAATCTGGAAAAAATTCATGCCGCATCCATGAACCTTCTGAAAAACACCGGTGTTGCCTTTAAGGATGACGAGGCCCTGGAAATTTTTAAGCAGAATGGTCACCGGGTGGAGGGAACCACGGTATTTTTTGAGGAATCCGATATCAAAAAAGCCCTTAAAACGGCCCCCAAACGCTTCACCGTACATGCCCGAAACCCAGAAAAAAGTGTTGAAATCGGTGAGGATGATTTTGTTTTTCTGCCCGGCTATGGGGCTCCCTTTGTCATTGATGGTCAGGGGGATCAGCGACAGGCCACCATGGAAGATTATGATAATTTTTGTAAGCTTGTTCAGACATCCAAGTACATTAATATGAATGGATGGATGATGGTGGAACCGGCGGACATGCCCCATGAGACGGTTCACCTGGATCTGAATCTGTCCAACATGCTCCTTTGCGATAAACCGTTCATGGGAAGCCCTGTCTCCCGCCAGGGCGCATTGGACGGCATTGAAATGGCCGGTATTCTCTGGGGTGGCAAGGAGAATATCATGGATAAGGCGGTGTCTGTTTCTTTGATTAATTCCCTGTCTCCATTGCAGTTTTCCGATGAAATGGCAGGGGCTCTCATTGAGCTTGCCCGTCATGGACAGGCCTGTGTGGTGGCATCTCTGATCATGGCCGGTGGTTCCGGCCCTGTGACCCTGGACGGGGTCTTGGCACTTCAAAATGCCGAAGTCCTGGCCGGGATTACCCTGGCCCAGCTGGTAAAACCCGGTGCCCCAGTGGTTTATGGATCCACCTCTTCTGCCATGGACATGAAAACCGGTGCGCTTTCCATTGGTGCGCCTGAGCTTTCTAAAAATATTCATTATGTGGCCCAGATTGCCCGGTACTATGGTCTTCCCAGCCGGGCGGGCGGTGGGTTGACCGATGCCCTTTTTACCGATGCCCAAGCCGGTGCTGAATCAGCCCTGGCCCTTTCCACAGCGGTGCGAAGTGGTATTAATTTTATGCTTCATTCCTGCGGTATTCTGGGGTCTTACATTGCCATGAGTTTTGAAAAATTCATTGTGGATGAAGAGATCTGCGGCATGGTGCAAAATATGATTAAACCCTTGGCCCTGACGGATGAATCCATTGATATTGACATCATTAAAAATGTGGGAATTGGGGGGCAATACCTGACACATCCCAAAACCTTTAAGCTGTGCCGTACGGAATTTTATATGCCGGGCCTCATGAGCCGCATGAATTCAGATAGCTGGGCCAAGGCCGGAAAACAACGCATTGACCAGGTGGCCGAAGATAAGGTCACCCAACGTCTGGCATCCTATGAAAAACCTGAAATTGATCCGGAAATTGAAAAGAAACTGACCCAGTACGTGGAAAATAGAAAAAAAGGGTAAAAGAGACATTATCACACCATGGGCCATGCTGGAGTGGCCCATGGTGTGATAAATTTTTGGAAAAGATAATCCCCTTCTTGCATAAAATAAATCAGTGGTGTAAAAATCAGGGTATGAAATTTTTATCTCACATACCGGTTGTTCTTTATGGCTTATTGTTCGTCGTTGTATCCATGGTTTGTTTTGCCTGTGGCGACGGTGATAAAAACAGTGGCGCTTCTGCGACCCCCCAAATAGCTCCCAGTTTCAGTTTTTTTGATGTGGTGGGGGTGAACACGCCTTTTTCAGATGTATTGAGAAAATCCCTTCAGGGTATTCTGGGGGATGACGCCATCTCCACCCGCAATACCATTGACCTGCAAATCAACACCGATGGTTTTTTATCAAGGCATTATCCCAAACTCCAGGGTTTGAATGATGCTCTTAATTCTCCCCTGGGAGAGCGGGTGGAGCACGATACCATAAAACTTGCCTATCGTTATGCCGGTGAGGAATCGCTCCCCTTTGATTACGTAGAGTTGCTTTTTTCTCAATATTCCCGCATGCCCATGGTGATTCAGGTTTTTTTTGCAAAAGATCAGTTGGACGTTCTTACCTCCCTGAAGAACACGTACGGTGTCCCCAAAGAATACCCCTGGAAACAAAAAAACGGTAAATCTTTGTGCTGGGAGAAAAACGGCGATTTTTTGTTCTATTCCTATGTTCCCAATCAGTTTGGAATCCCCGAGTACCAGGTCACCATTTACTTTGTCCGACATCTTGAGAACTTGTTGGAAAGAGAGCAGGGAAAAGGCAGTGCTCTTAAAACACCACCTGCCTCCTCCAGTAAAACTGTTTTTTGATTCTCGATGATTGAATTTTGTATGTTGACGCATATTGGGAAGGGGGCAGGATTGCATTTTGGGGAGTTATAGCCTTGCATAGTCTATGAACAATAACGGCAATAACACAAGTCTGCCCCCCGTTCTCCCAGAAATAACTCCTAAAAACTTGCTCTGGCGTGATCATAATTTGATCACATAGATTCCTTTAGAAAAGAAGATGAAGCCCCGAATCCACCAGGGTAATCAACAAAGCAGCGATCAGCGTGGTCAAACCATCTTTTATTTTAAAATCATCAATGAGCTTATCTGTGATGAATAATAAAAACGCATTGATGACCAATTTAAAAAGTCCAAAGGTAATGATCATAAAGGGGAGGGTGAGAAAAACAAGAAGCCATCCCATGAAAAAACTCACAATGGAATAGACAAGGGCCACCACAAGGGCAGTAAAAACGTTTTTAATTTGAATGCCGGGAAGAATATTGGCAACAATGAACACTGCGACGGTGAGAATGAGAAGATTCCAGATCATATAACGACTCCTATTGGGTGCCAATAAACCATTGGCATTGAGAGTTTCATGGCCCCTGATTCCAACTTCGCCACCTTGACCCTTACCTAAAGTGATCGAAATAAGAACGGGTTCCAAACAGATAATCCCCTGATTTCCTATCATGGAAATCAGGGGATTTTTTTATGAATTTACAGGGATAATCAGGCAGTGATCCAGAGTTCATCCAGCTTCAAGTACATGCTGGGATGGGCTTTGACATTTTGAACCCGTTTACCAGCAATGGTCCAGACATTGATCCAGAAGGCATTGGCAATGGAGCCCCTCTCCTGCTGGATTTTTTCAAGCTTGCAGAAAATTTTCCGGCGTTTTTCAACGTCCAATGTACCGTTGGCCTTTGTGAGTAGCTCTGAAAATTCCTTATCAACCCATCGGCTTTCATTCCAGGGGGCGGGTTTGCCGTCCTTGTCTGCCACATAGCCAAGGTTAAGCACCATGGTTCCCACGGGGCGATGGGCCCAGGTGGTGATACCCAGATCCACTTCCGTCCATTTTTCCCAGTACTGGCTGTTGGGCATCACCTGGATATTGATGCGGAAACCCGCTGGCAAAGCATCCTGCTTCATGATTTCTGCATAGCGAACGATCTCCTTCCACCCACTGCCCACGGCAAGGTTGACATCAACCCCATTGGGATACCCTGCCTCGGCCAGCAGTTGTTTGGCCTTGGCAGGATCATATTTTGGGGTGTCAATGGGGCAGTATTCAGGATGTTTGGGGCTGACATGCATGTCTTGTCCCAACATGCCCTGGCCAAAGTAGGCAAGAGCGAGTATTTTTTCACGGTTCTGGCACAGCTTCAGGGCCTGGCGGACCCGGTTGTCGGACCAGGGTTTCATGTCCACCCGCATGCGCATGACCCGGGTCTGGTTGGTGGTGGAGGGGTAAATATTGACTCTGTCATCATCTTTCAGTGCCTGGTAGGCTTCTGGTCCACTGAGATCACTAAAGTCAATCATGTCGATGTCGCCGGACTGGATGGCGGCGATCATGGGAGACATTTCTGTGCCCATGTCCACAAATTCGATTTGATCCAGATAGGGAAGAAGCTCTCCATCATCGGCTTTTTTCCAATAGTCATTTCGACGTTTCAGCAGGCAGCGTTCCCCTTCAATGTACTTGTCAATGACATAGGGACCAGTGCCATGGGGGGCCTTGATGAAATCCCCCTGAAAGGTTCGGCTGTTAAGGATCATGGCCGGGTAGTGGAAGAGATGTTCCGGAACGGCAATTTCTGCGGTTTTCAGGTGAAGGACTACCTGGTGATCGGCGGTTTTCTCAATGCCAGTGTTGTCCAGATAGGGGCCGATCATACCCATCATGGAAGATCCCACATCTTTGTCCAGCCACTGATTCATGGTGAAGACCACATCATCGGCGTTGAAGTCATCCCCATTGTTGAATTTAATGCCTTTTCTCAGGTTCAGGGTCCAGGTTTTTAAGTCTGCACTGGCTTCCCAGTTTTCAAGCAGGTAAGGGTGGGTTACATTGTCACCATCAGTGTAGGTCAGATATTCCGCCACCTGGCGCAGCTGGTTGGTGGGGGATATCCATGAAAATTGTGCCGGGTGGGTCACCTTGTGAACCGGAGCTGCCACACGAAGTGAACCACCTCGTTTGATGGCTGTTGCTGATGCTTTCCCCGGAAACGCAAGACCTGCCATCTGTCCTGCGGCAGTTGCGGACACACCCAGAAGGGTGGTGAATCGAATAAACTCACGTCGTGTCATTTTTCCTTTGTCAAGATCACTTTTTAAATCTTTTACTGCGGGATGGACTTTCATTCTTTCTCCTTTTTGGGGTGAATGGGCATATACTTAGTGATGAAACACAAAAATAATGAATGTCATGGGTATTATGGGCTAAAATTAGATTCTCGTAAACCCGAAATATGACTATGCCGGGGATGAAACTTCATATTTTTTTAACATTATTTCAGGAAAAAAGACAAGGTCTAATGATATATTAATATTCTTTTTTGATGTTTCTGTGAGAAAATTCATTTAAAGAAAGTCTTTTTACCAAAAGTGTAAAGTATTTCTGGTGGCAAATATTGCTTTCAGGTCCGGGGGTAATCTATTTTGTCGTATTTTGTTTGTTCAACCCATTGATTGTTCCTGATAGGTGAAGTATATATTAATTTAAATAATTTAAAAATCACCCGGCTACCCGGGGGGCGCTTACGGTCAACGTGATGGCCTTGTCCATTGAAAGGGGTAAAATGAAACGATCAGAATTTTTAAAAACAATTGAGATCCAGGGAAAAACGTTTCAATACTACGATATAACCCAACTTGAATCACAGGGGATTGCCAACATCTCCAGGCTTCCCTTTTCCATTCGGGTTCTTGTGGAAAATTTATTGCGCAAGATGGATGACGATGTGGTGAAAGAGTCAGATCTTTTAAATATCTGCAACTGGCAGCCCACCTATGAAGCGCCTGTGGAAATTCCCCACCATCCGGCCCGGGTCTTGATGCAGGATTTCACCGGTGTTCCTGCTGTGGTGGATCTTGCCGCCATGCGCGATGCGGTGAAAACCGCCGGTGGTGATCCGTCGGACATCAACCCCCTGATTCCTGTGGAGCTGATTGTTGACCATTCGGTACAGCTGGATTATTACGGCACCCAGAGTGCATTAACCCAGAATGTTGCCAAAGAATACGAACGAAATATTGAACGATACGAGTTGTTGAAATGGGCACAGAAGAGCTTTGATAATTTTAAGGTGGTGCCACCCAACTCTGGTATCTGCCACCAGGTGAACCTGGAATACCTTGCCCGGGTGATGATCCAGGAAAAGGGAGAAGATGGAACCCTTTTATATCCGGATTCCCTTGTGGGTACTGATTCCCACACCACCATGATCAACGGTATTGGGGTCATGGGTTGGGGTGTGGGAGGCATTGAAGCTGAAGCGGTGATGCTGGGGCAGCCCTATGTCATGTCCATTCCCGAGGTGATCGGGGTGAAGCTCGTCAACGCCCTGCGCCCTGGTATTACTGCCACTGATTTGGTTCTCACCATCACCCAGAAGCTTAGGGAGCTGAATGTGGTGGAAAAATTTGTGGAGTTTTTTGGATCAGGCATGAAAGCCCTGGGTGCCACGGATCGTGCCACCATTGCCAATATGAGCCCAGAATATGGGGCCACCATGGGCTTTTTCCCGGTGGATGAAAAAACCATTGAATATTTAAGGATGACCCACCGGGAAGAGCAGGCCAATATCACCGAAGCCTGCGCCCGGGCCAATGGGTTGTTTTACACCGGCGATGAAAAAATTGAGTATTCCGATGTGGTGGAGGTGGATCTGGCAACGGTGGTGCCCTGTTTGGCAGGACCTGCCCGTCCCCAGGATCGCATTGTCCTTGATGAGATCGAGGATGCCTTTAACGCCCTGTTAAGTTGTAACCATGAGCGGGATACCCGCATGGATCATATTTCCCAATTTCTGGATGAGTCCGGTTGTGTTGCCAGCCGGGAAAGCAGCTGTGAGCCCACGGGAAAGCGCCTGGTAACCGTGAATATGAATGGTCGGGACGTAAAACTGGGGGATGGCAGCATCGTCATCGCCGCCATTACCTCCTGCACCAACACCTCCAATCCCTCTGGCCTGATCGGTGCCGGGCTTCTGGCCCGAAATGCGGTGAAAATGGGGTTGACCACCCCGGCCCATGTGAAAACATCCCTGGCTCCAGGATCAAAAGTGGTGCTGGATTATCTTGAGTCTGCAGGATTGATGCCCTATTTTGAGGCATTGGGATTCCATATTGCTGGGTTTGGGTGTACCACCTGCATCGGCAACAGTGGCCCCCTGGCCCCGGCCATTGAGCATGCCATACAAGATAATGATCTGACTGTGGCCTCTGTTCTATCCGGTAACCGTAATTTTGAGGCAAGAATTCACCAGAGTATCAAGGGCAATTTTCTGGCATCCCCCATGCTGGTGGTGGCCTTTGCCATGGCGGGTCGCATTGATGTCAATCTGGTGAACCGTCCCATTGCCATGGACCCTAATGGAAATCCGGTTTATCTTGAGGACATCTGGCCCAAACAGGAAGAAATTGATACCCTTGTGCAAAAGCATGTGAAAGCCGAGCAGTTTGCTGCCCGGTATGCCACTATTTTTGAAGGGGATACCTTTTGGCAGGATCTTAAAATTGCTGATTCCCTCACCTTTGACTGGAAACCGGACTCCACCTACATTAAAAACCCTCCTTATTTTGAAAATTTTTCTCCGGATCTTTCTCAATCACAGGACATTGTTGATGCAAGGGCTTTGCTTGTCATGGGTGATTCTGTTACCACGGATCATATTTCTCCGGCCGGTGCCATTCCGGGAAAATATCCCGCTGGTAAATATCTCATTGAACGACATGTGGCAAAAGAGGATTTTAACTCCTATGGATCCCGTCGGGGCAACCATGAGGTGATGATGCGGGGAACCTTTGGTAATATCCGCATTAAAAATCATCTGGTGACACCGGAAGAGGGCAGTTTTACCCGCAAATTTCCCGAAAATGAGAAGATGTTTGTTTTTGATGCAGCTTCTTTGTATGAAAAGGAAAAAACACCGCTGGTGGTGCTGGGCGGTAAAGAGTATGGCACAGGATCATCCAGGGATTGGGCCGCCAAGGGCAGTAACCTTTTAGGTGTCAAGGCGGTCATTGCACGTTCTTATGAAAGAATACATAGAAGTAATCTTGTGGGCATGGGGGTGCTTCCCCTACAATTCAAGGAGGCAGATTCCTGGGAAAGCCTTGGGCTGGATGGATCAGAAATCTTTTCCATCCAGGGTATTTCAGACATTGCTCCCCAAAAAATGCTTACAGTGACAGCAATGAAAGATGATAAAAAAATTACCTTTGAAGTGCTGGCCCGGTTAAACACAGACATTGACGTAAAATATTTGGAAAATGGCGGTATTTTACCCTATGTCTTGAGAAAGTTGCTTAAAAAATAAGGCAAGAAAGGGCAGAAATATACAGATTTTGCCCTTTCATTAGGGGTTGCCCCGAAAATAGACTACCCTGTGTCCAGTTTAATGTGTTGATATTGCATTACAAACAATCATCGGTTCGACCATCTTTTTATAACAAATTGAATTTATTGATATAAAAAAATAACAAATAAAAAATCTAAATAAAATTGGGAACTAACATATTAAAAGGGATCTTATGACAAATCGTTTTTTTCTTATTTCTTAGACTTAACACGCTTAGGTACGTACTATGGTGGCAATTTTTGTATAGACAAAAATTGCTATAAGGTACGTTTTAATTTATCACTTCCCAATTATATTTAGATTACAGTGTGTTATGATGGCTATCGAACTGATGATAAACAATTTTAAATTGGTAGTTTAGTATCGCTCCTCGTCAGTCCTAAGTTCTCTGCATGTTGTGTACGGAGATTTGCTAACCCCTTGAAATTATAGAGCCTGTACATTAAAACTTGATTTGATAGGTCTTAATTATTTCAATGAGTTATGAAAACTTAGGACTCTTGAGTATCGCTCAAATCCCTTATTCTTTAACCTTGGCCACGTAAACCGCTCCCTCGGAAGTTCCGCCCAGAACCGGATTCTCAAAGGTTATCGTGTGAGCCTCTGCCGTTTCAAACACCTTACCCAGCTGGGCGGTAAAAGCATCTTCCGGCGCACCATCGGCCCAAAGTGCGAAAACACCTCCCGGCTTTAAATGCAGAGATAGCTCCCTTAACCCCTCTTTTGTGTAAAAACGGGTGTTGGTCTGGTGCAATACGTTGGCGGGGGTATGATCGATGTCCAAAAGAATGGCATCATGTCTGCCCATGGGATTTTCTGGATCAAAGCTTTGGGTCACATCACGGGACATGGCAAAAAAATCGGCGTTCACCAGCTGACAGCGGGCATCTTTTGTCAAGGTGCTCCCCAGGGGAACAAGTCCGGTGCGGTGCCAATCAATCACCCCTTCAAGGTATTCAACGACCACCAGGGAGCGGATGCGCTTGTCTTCCAGTGCGGCTACTGCCGTATACCCCAGCCCCAGACCACCGACCACAACGTCCAGCTCCGATCTTTCCAGTGCGCCAAGGCCCAGTTTCGCCAGTTGAACCTCAGCGTCATGGAACAAGCTGGACATGAGAAAATAGTCTCCAAGCTTCACCTCATAGACTTCAAGGCCCCCCAGTTGCAACAAACGACGTCGCCGCAGCAACAACTCCCCGATGGGGGTCTGCCGGTAATCCAGCTCTTCATAATTCATACTTGTGTTTTGCTCCTTATCGTTGATGGGTTCGTAATGAAATTCGGGGTTGGTTCTAACGTCAGCCATTGGATATGCATCCATCGGCAATCAAATATAGTAATCTATGTTGGTTTTAAATTGATTTTAAGTTTGGTGAAGGTGTTGTTCTAAAGTGGCGTTTATGAAATTTTCACCCGTGTCTTTTCCTGAAATCAGCCATGTTCCATATCAATTTCCATGAAATTGAACCAATGTCCGCTGTTTGAGGCATGATCCAGTTCGATTTGCACGATGTCTTCATGTCTGCGCTCTATGGCCAAAAATTTTCGAGCTGTGCGGGTAGCAATTATTTGCAGCGCATTAACATACAAATGTAATAAATTAGGGCTGCTTAAGCCTTCAAGCTGTATCTATACCTTGTAAATAGCACTGAGATTCTGATCAAAATAGGCTCGGCGATGATCTATCCACACAGATCGCAAATTTTTGTGGTTCCCGCTATGTTATTTTTGCCATGTGTCTACTGACCTACATGCTCTGCTGGACCGGCCAAATCAGGCCGCGTGTGATCCATTAAAGTAAGCTGGAACAGCAGTTCATCGGACAATGGGCTGTTTCTTTCCTGCCCAGTCAGCAATTCCCCGGCGCATGTTAAATATCCGTTTAAATCCCGCATCAATTAATATTTTAGATGCCACTGTGCTGCGATTCCCCGTGGCACAATAGATGAGAATATTGTCATGTTTCCGGTGGGAAAATTCAACGAGTCGTTTTTGCAGGGACTGAACAGGTACCAGCACAGCTTTTTCCAGGTGTCCCGTTTTGAACTCCCTTTCTGTTCTTACATCAAGGATGAGGGGATTGACATTCTTGATAAATTTTTGACTATCCTCCGTTGACAACTCGGCATAATGGGCTTCGCTGTACTCTATTATTTGGATATTTCCCTTAAGCGTTCCCAGGGTCAGGGGAAATACCCCCACGGTTTTCATCTTGAAAAAGGGAGTTTTTTCAACGTTGGTCTCCACGGTGGTACTGATGCCCAGGGCTGGGATGGACACAAGAACCTCTTTCACGGAAGGATTTATTTTAAATTTTATATAATCCCCACGATACACGGTTAAGTGAAAGGATTGGATTTCCTGGGACATGTCAATGATGCGATATCCATTGAGAAGAGTGCCGGATACTGCTTTATCGTTGGTATTGCTCTCAATTTCCGGTGGTGCACAGCCGGTAAAGGCGATGAGGGTAGAAAGGATAAGGATTATTTGCTTGACAAAGACCATTGTTTTCTCCTGGTGGTGATAATATGAACGGTTTATTTTTTTTAAATGAATCCGGTGTTGTCTGGTTTTTGCATACGTTTCCCCACTTTTTCCTTGCGGAAAACCATCAGGGTCTGTTAAATATACTGCGGCATTTTGAGCCTTTATTTGTTGAGTTTGGATGCTCATAATATTGCAAAGTTCAGGATGCCTTCATCACTTTCAGATGTCACGCAATATTTTAAATTTTCGGTTTGCAAAAAAAAATCGGATGCTTCATTTCTCGCTTTACACTTTGTAGTGCACAACTTCCTTTTGACGGGGGAACCTTTAAAAAAGTGTAAAGTACTTTTGAGGTCGTGTGAAAAATGCCCTCACAAATTATTTTTTTATTGCAGCCCAATTCAATTGAATGAAAAAAGAACCAAGAGGTAACGCTATGTCACTAAAAAAGAGAGTAATGTCCACAATGATCGTCATTATGCTGCTGGGATGCGTTGTCATCCTGGCGAGTTCGGGTATTTCAAAAGTGAATGCCGACGAGATGGCCCAACATCTCGACCTGGAATCCATCAACTTCGCGTTTGACTCCGATGATGCCATTGAAGATCTAAAACAGCTACAACGTATCGTTTCTTTTATGAATCAGGATGCTGCTCTGCGTCTTGAAATCAGCGCCCACACCGATACCAATGGCCCAGAAGCATACAATCAAACACTGTCCCAAAAAAGAGCAGAAGCCGTCAAACAGGTTTTGGTGGATAAAGGACTCTCCCCTGATAAAATTTTGATAAAAACCAATGCGTTCCATGTCCCATTTGCGTCCAATAAAAATCTTGAAGGACAGTTACTGAACAGGCGGGCTGACTTCAGTATTTTCAAACTCAACGGGGGAGAAAAAGAGTTCTACTATAAGGACAATCAATTTATCAAGCCTCTGGAAAGTGTTATTGCCACCACTGATACCAATACGCTTGACCAAAAATCTGCTGTCGGCCCCCAGTCTCTAAAATCCCTTGATGACGTCATGGATCGCCTGGATCACCTGGAGAACTTGTTAAAGGAGAATGAGCATGGGACAACGCTCCCCTCAGAGGGCACCGGTGGACGCACCTCCTTTGGCATTCTTGCTGACAACGTCTTCTCCCTTTCCGGGGGCATCGGGTCAAGTGACGGCGACCTGCTGGGCAATGTAGAAGGAACCCTATTCGTGCCCGTCAAAGAGGGGTCATTTGCTCTGCAAGGGGGATTCAATGCGGACATCACCGAAGATCTGAAAGAGTATCAGGTCGATGCTGGGCTGGTGGGCAGAGTCGGTTGGTTTCAGGCTGGAGCGTTTGCTTCCATGAAGTTTGTGACCATGGATTTCTATCAGGATACCGCCACGCTGTCTCAAGTTCATGTAGGGGGTTCCCGGCTTTTTGAACGTGGAAATGTGGGTGTCTTTTTCACCCAGGGAATCCAGGATGAGGATGTTGTCGATAGCCAAAGCCACTATGAATATGCCGATCTTTACACCACGGAGACCTATCTGGAGGTGAGTGACAAAATCGGCGTTAATGCCGAGTACCTGTTTGAAAATGGGCTTTCTGTGTATGGAGACATCGGCTCCCAGAACGCAGATGAGGCAGATTTGTTTGGTTCTCTTCGCTTGAGCTTTCCCGTGAATAGAGCCGGAGATTTGCGTGTCTTCTGTCAGGGTGACTACAACAACGGGTACCTGGAAGCGGATGACAACTATAAGGCATTCCTCGGCATTGAGCTGACAACGCCCTATCGCGTTGCCAAAACTCAGGCCGGTGCAACTGCGCCTCAAATTCGTCCCATGGCCGTGCAGAAAATTGGCTATGAGGTCAAAACCCGGACCTCCGTGCTGCTCTCCCAGGTGAATAATGCGCCGACAGTGTCCATTACGACCTCACCGATCCAGGGAACCTCTCCCTTTCAGGTAACGTTCACGGCAGTGGCATCGGATTCGGATGGCACCATCAACTCCTATGAATGGGCTTTTGGAGACGGCGAGACAAGTAGCGGCGAGCAGGTGGTTAGCCATACGTTTGCCGGTTCAGGGATTTACAATGTTACCCTGACCGTCACGGACAACAAAGGGACTGCCTCTTCCGCATCCACTATGGTTGATGTCACCAATGCCCCACCGGAAGTCTCCATCAGCACAACGACACTCCAAGGTGGATTTCCTCATGCCGTTACGTTTACGGCATCAGCAACGGATAAAGACGGCTCCATCATCGGCTATGAATGGAGTTTTGGAGATGGCGAAACCGCCACCGGAGAGGTGGTCACCCACACCTTTACTCAACCTGGAAGCTTTCAAGTAGTGCTGAAGGTAACGGATAATCTTTTTGCAGTAACGACATCCAGCCTTACTGTGACGGCAACAAGCTATCCTCCGACGGCCAATCTTTATTACACTGTATCGGTTACCGATCCTGCAACGATTCTCTTTTCAGGTAGTGGATTGGACAGTGACGGAACAATTACATCCTACAGCTGGAATCTGGGGGATGGTACCTACACCGGTGGGGCGCAAGTCACGCACACCTTTGCTGCTCCAGGAACTTATACGGTAACGCTCACCGTTGCCGACAGTCAGGGAATGACAACCCAGCAAACAGCGACGGTCAACATTCCATAGCGGTTTAATGCCTCACACGCCAATTTCTGTCAATAAAAATAAGATGTTGAAGAAAGACTTTTGGGGTACTGATTTTTTGCATTAGTAATCTTCTTTGCACTCTTATTTATTGCGATATTCCGATTTACTACCCCGCTGCTTGCGGCGGGGTAGTTCATTTTTTTAATTGCTCAGTGATCCCCTCTTCATCGGGCGGCAAGCACCATATCAATATGCGTTACCCCTTCGTCGTCTATTCACAGCATTCGCGTTATGCGACTTCAGTAAACTTGTCACCAGGTACATTACAGACAGGGCAGATATCCGGCACATCATTTTCAACTGTATTACCGCAGACAGGACACACATAGATAGATGCCTGGGGGAGATCTCCGCCACCTTTAACCGCATCATATGCTTTTGAATAAAGGCTGTGGTGAATCTCTTCAACTGCCAATGCATTTTTAAATGAGAATTCAGCTGGTTTGTTTCCCTCTTCCTGGGCCGTCGCCAGAAAACCCGGATACATCTCTTGAAACTCATGGCCCTCGCCTATAATAGCCTCTTCAAGGTTTTCGCTGGTGGTTTTTATACCGCCCATTACCCGAAGATGTGCATGTGCATGGATTGTTTCTGCCTCTGCTGCTGCACGAAAAAGTTTTGCAACCTGGGGCAGCCCATCTTCATCTGCTTTTTTTGCAAAGGCCAGATATTTTCTGTTAGCCTGACTTTCACCTGCGAATGCCTCTTGTAAATTTTCCATTGAACCCATAATTGTTCTCCTTTTTAAACGTGTTGAATGTTAGTACCCTCGGTTCGATAGCCATCATAACATGCTGTAATCTAAATACAATTTTATTTGGATTTTTTATTTGTTATTTTTTTATATCAATAAATTCAATTTGTTATAAAAAAATGGTCGAACCGATGGTTAGTATGGTTTGAAATTTCAGAATTGGTGGTACAAATGTCATTTTCTGAAAGAGAATGGACATTGTCATTTCCACTCATTCTGGCATCTCCCTTGTTTTGTCGGTTCGATATTGTTTTATCATTGATCTCACATTCAAGACAAATAGCCTGTATATTGGCCTGTAGACATAAACCCTTGAATCTCGGTAAAGGGGCAGACTAAGATCTGTTGATGATCCATTTAAGATAAGCTGGCACACCCGTTTACCGGACAATGGGCTGTTTTTTTCCTGCCCAGTCGGCAATTCCCCGGCGCATGTTGAATATCCGTTTAAATCCCGCATCAATTAATATTTTGGATGCCACTGTGCTGCGATTCCCCGTGGCACAATAGATGAGAATATTGTCATGTTTCCGGTGGGAAAATTCAACGAGTCGTTTTTGCAGGGACTGAACAGGTACCAGCACAGCTTTTTCCAGGTGTCCCGTTTTGAACTCCCTTTCTGTTCTTACATCAAGGATGAGGGGATTGACATTCTTGATAAATTTTTGACTATCCTCCGTTGACAACTCGGCATAATGGGCTTCGCTGTACTCTATTATTTGGATATTTCCCTTAAGCGTTCCCAGGGTCAGGGGAAATACCCCCACGGTTTTCATTTTGAAAAAAGGGGATTTTTCAGCGTTGGGCTCCACGATGGTACTGATGTCCATGGCCGGGATGGACACAAGTGCCTCTTTCTCGGAAGGAGTTAGTTTAAATTTTATATAATCCCCCCGATACACGGTTAAATGAAAGGGTTGGATTTCTTGGGACACGTCAATGATACGATAGCCATTTAGAAGGGTGCCGGATACTGTCTCATCGTTGGCAGTGCTCTCAATCTCAGGTGGTAAACAGCCGGTAAAGGCGATGAGAGTACAAAGGATAACGATGATTTGCTTGACAAAGGTCATTGTTCTCTCCTATGTGGTGATAAAATCAATTGTTTGTTATTTTTAAATTAATCCAGTGGTATTTGCTTTTTAAATAATTCCAGCCACTTTTTTCTTGCGGAAAAACATCCGGGCCTGGTAAATAGGCTGCGACATTTTGAGCCTTTCTG
The DNA here is from genome assembly GCA_964433355.1 of uncultured Desulfocicer sp. GTDB lineage: Bacteria > Desulfobacterota > Desulfobacteria > Desulfobacterales > Desulfobacteraceae > Desulfocicer. Next base: position 3,403 of record CAYSSE010000022.1, on the reverse strand, counting down.
TGTTGAGTTTGGACGCTCATAATATTACAATATTCAGAATGCCCTCATCACTTTCAGATGTCACGCAATTTTTTAAATTTTCAAAAAACCTGTGACTCACGAGTTCAGGAATATGCTTGTAAAAAGAGCAATCTACTGCTTTGTTGTTACTTGATTTTAGGGTTGCCGATTGTAAATAGTGGCATCCTTCATATTAACTTAAAAGTACTTTACAGTCTTTTGGGAAAAACTTCTACAAATGGGGAATGATTAAAAAAAAGTGTAAAGTACTTTTGAAGGATGCCGAATTTTTTTGTAAGTATCGCTGATCACCGGAGCAACACCCATAACACCGATTGTCCAGATTTCTGCATGCAAAAGTGGGTAGTTTTATTCTTATGAAGTCCCTAACACTACAGCGACACTTTGCTTGTCTTACTAAAATCGAGTGCCAAAAGGTAGGGAAACACACTTGAGAATCCCATCCCAAAAGGGTAAATCATGAAAGTGTCGCTGTAGTGCTAAGTGTTCCCATATTATTTTTATATTGACGCGCGACACTAAAAAAAGAGATAATAGGGTTGTTTTTCTATGATGCACGACACTGTGAACTACCGCTACCCTAAAGGGATAGCGGCTTCTTATGAAGCTGTTATATTTTAAGGTAGTAGCTTTTGAGAAATCTTCGGATTTCAAGAAAGCCTGAGTTCACCAGACTTAGGTAGGAGAAATCCTACCTACGATAGATGGGTTATGACACAAATGGTTGCCGCCCCAGACCAGCACCTAATGTCGTTTATGTTTAAGAAGAGCTGAGGAAAGGCTTGGTGACATAGATCTTTAAGCCCATTTATCTTTGTCGAGGGGAAGTCGTAACTTCTAATTGGTAACAGATTAGGAATACGCATAACCACCCTTGGGGTGAGTGTTTTAGGTTTGGCAGTTCCTATTAAAAACTGCCACTCACAGATAGCTTACATCCCCTACCCTAAAGGGATAGGGGTTTTACGCCATTTATATAAACATGCTTATACAGTACACTGTGCAGATGAATCAAATTTGCTGAACCCGAAAAGGAGCCTGTTATGCCCCGTGTTGTCCCTACCAGAGAGTTAGATCTCATCGCTGGAGTGATCTTAAATTATCCAAACGGCGTTGGCATTACGGAAATTGAAAAAAAGCTAGTTAATCTCTTCCCCGGCATGAATAGACGAACCCTACAGCGTCGCTTAATGAGACTCCAGAAGGACAAAAGAATTATCAGCAAGGGGCAAAGCATTTCACTGATTTACAAAATAACTCCCTACGTATCTTCCCTTGAAAAGACCAAAAAACAAAGCGTATCCGAGGCTGTTGAAAAACAATTTTATATTCCGGTTTCACCTGATGGTGCCATCCTTCGGAACCTGGTACGGCAATCTGTGATGCAACGTCAACCAGTGGGATATAACCGTTCCTTTCTGGAAGATTACGAGCCAGGGATAACATTTTATATCCCCGCACCATTGCGTGCCCAATTGCATGAGATGGGACGAACCCCTGCAAATGAACGCCCTGCAGGTACCTACGCCCGGGACATCCTTAACCGTCTTTTGATCGATCTGTCATGGGCGTCATCACGGCTGGAAGGCAACACCTATAATCGTCTTGATACCCGGAATCTGATTGAATTCGGGCAGATCGCCCCTGGAAAAGAAATGATGGAAACCCAGATGATTCTCAATCACAAAGGGGCCATTGAAATGCTGATCCAGGAAGCAGAGCAAGTCGGGTTCAATCCGTTTACTTTTTACAATCTTCACGCCATTTTATCGGACAATCTCCTCCATGATGAGAATGCGTGTGGACGATTGCGCAGAAGGCCGGTGGATATTACCGGTTCTGTTTATCATCCCACGGCCATTCCCCAGGTGCTGGAAGATTGCTTTCGGCTCTTGTTGCAAAAGGCAGCTGCCATACCAGATCCCTTTGAACAATCCTTCTTTGTAATGGTGCAGTTGCCCTATCTTCAGCCTTTTGAGGATGTGAACAAGCGTGTTTCCCGCCTGGGGGCGAACATTCCATTTGTTCGACATAATTTGTGTCCCCTGTCTTTCATGGATGTTCCGGAAAAGGATTATGTGGAAGGTACCTTGGGTGTCTATGAGTTCAATCAGACAGATCTGCTTCTGGATCTATTTGTCTGGGCCTATGAGCGCTCCTGCCAGCGATATCTTGCCATCACCAAAACCATGAAAGAGCCGGATCCATTGCGTATCAAGTACCGGGAGATGTTGATCCAGGCAGTCCAGACAATCGTCCGGAATCATCTATCCGTATCCCAAGAGCATATTCAGAACCTGGCGGAACAATTGGTTCCTGAAGAAGACAGAAAGGTTTTTGAAAAAATGGTGAAGGAGGCCTTACAGCACCTGCACGAGGGTAGTGTGGCACGATATCGCCTGAAATTGTCGGAATTTCAATCTTGGAAAAAATAGAATAGGGCTCAGGCGCAAGATACTCAACCTGCTGCATAGAGATTTGTTGGTCCCCGTGGCGTAGATAACCATGGGGCCCAACAGGCTCTTGTCCTGGTTATCAGTGGAGAAGAATTTATTAATTATTGGAACGTACTCCTTGATATGGTCTTTAAAATTGGAGTGCAGTCTAACAATTGTTCTTTTAAAAGCTTTTTTATTTATGAACCTGTAAAAAGTCAGCCCCTGGAATATATTTTCAGACCTCGTGATTTTTATCCATATTTTTTGGACAGTTTAGATAGTGAATCAATTTATTAATGGCTTTAAATAGCCAGAAAAGATTGAATTTACATGATTTGAAAATATTATAACTCCCTATTCGCTTATTTTGTTTATGTAATCATTAAATTTAATACCACAATATGTTGTGGTTAGTTGATTTAAAAACATGATTTAAAATCAAAAAAGACCAAAGCATAATTTTGAAATGTACAAATTTGTTAAATTCTATTTGATAACAATGCCTGATCTTCAAAATTAATGATTTAAACCTTAAAATGAGCGAATGGGGAGTTATAACTGTCCAATTATCATATAAAATCACTGAAAGCTGCTTCAATAGGGCATCTTGCCCACTGAAGAGATTAGCCAGTAACGAGGTCTGATTTTAAAAGGTTGTTCTTTTAAGACTTCAGCAATTTGTTACTTTTCTTCAGTTGAAAATTCATAGGTTTTACCGACCCTCAACACCTCTGTATGGGCCGTAAATTCCGTTTCCATTCTTTTGAGTGAAGCGTCACAGCTATCATGACCCGAAAGCAGTATCCTGTGAGGAGCAGCCATATTCAGGGTGGCTATGGTCTGATCAAGATCCCTGTTCTTAATTCGCTGCCAAGGGGGTTTTCCCGTTCCGAGAAAGGTTTGAAATCGTATACCGGCAAGGTTGCCCCTGCCATCGCTTATGG
>CAYSSE010000021.1:0-28860 GCA_964433355.1 uncultured Desulfocicer sp. | reverse complement strand
CACCGGTCCAATTTGATCTCGAACCATCTGAACGGCCTCTTTCACGATTTCAGCAGGATCCCTTGTGACACCGGCATTGAGAACCAGCATTCCCAACGGGACTTGACCTTTAAGTTGATCGTCCACACCCATGACGGCGCATTCAGCCACATCCGGATGGTTGGCAAGCACCTCTTCCATGGCACCGGTGGAAAGCCTGTGGCCTGCCACATTGATGATGTCATCGGTGCGGGTCATGACATAGATATAGCCCTCTTCATCAATGAACCCGGCATCGGCGGTTTTGTAATAGCCTGGGAACTCTTCCAGGTAGGCTTCCACATATCTGTCATCGTTTTGCCACAGGGTGGGCAGGGAACCTGGGGGCAGGGGCAGTTTTACTACAATGGCACCGATGTCACCTGCTTTTATGGGGTTGCAGGATTCATCCACCACCTGGACATCCCAGCCAGGCACCGCCTTGGTGGGTGAGCCTGCTTTCACGGGAAAGTGGTGCAGTCCTTCGCAGTTGGCTGCAATGGCCCAGCCAGTCTCTGTCTGCCACCAGTGATCAATGACCGGGATATTGAGTTTGTCTTCGGACCAGTGAAGGGTATCGGGATCCAGTCTTTCCCCTGCAAGGAATAAGACCTCAAATTTTGATAAATCATAATCCGCGATCAGTTTACCCTGGGGATCTTCCCGTTTAATGGCCCTAAAGGCCGTGGGGGCAGTGAACATACTCTTGACACCATATTCTGAAATTACCCGCCAGAAGGTTCCAGCATCGGGGGTTCCCACAGGTTTACCTTCAAAAAGAATGGTTGTGGCTCCCTGGAACAATGGGGCATATACGATGTAGGAGTGGCCAACCACCCATCCGATATCCGATGCGGCCCAATAGACATCCCCGGGATCAATGGTGTAAACGGCTTTCATGGTCCATTTTAAGGCAACCATATGACCGCCATTGTCTCTTACAACACCCTTGGGTTCACCCGTGGTACCGGAGGTATAAAGAATATACAGGGGATCTGTGGCTTTAACCGGGACACAGTCATGGGGGACAGCATCTTTCATCAGTTCTGCCCAGTCAAAATCCCTGCCTGATTTCAATTCAGCCGTCTCCATGGAACGTTGAAAGATAATGGTGGAATCGGGCTTTGACTCAGACAGATCAATGGCATTATCCAGCAGTGGCTTATAAACAATCTTTTTCGCCACTTCAATGCCACAGGATGCCGATATAATAACTTTGGGCTTTGCATCGTTGATTCGGGTGGCAAGTTCATTGGCGGCAAATCCGCCAAAGACAACGGAATGCACGGCGCCAATACGGGCACAGGCCAGCATGGCTATGGCCGCTTCGGGGATCATGGGCATATATATGATAACCCTGTCACCCTTTTCAACACCTTTTGATGCCAGAACCCCGGCGAATTTTGCCACTTCATCTCTTAGTTCTAAATAGGTATATTGCTTTTTGGTATCTGTTACCGGGCTGTCGTAAATCAGTGCGGTTGTGTCACCATTCCCATTGTCAATGTGCAGATCAAGGGCATTGTAACAAGTATTCATCTCACCGCCGACGAACCAGCGATAAAAAGGTTTATTGGAGTCGTCCAGTACTTTGTCCCATTTTTTATACCAGTGACATTCTTCGGCAATGGGGCCCCAGAAAGCTTCAGGATCTTTAATAGAGAGTTCGTACGCATCTGTGTAGGCGTTTGACATTAGTAGTGGTCCTCTGTGTATCAGATTAAAGTATGTGCCGACAATGTATTATGTGTACACTGCCAGCGGACTATATAGAGAACGAAAATATTACATTTAAATTTTTATATGAAACTCCGTCCAACAGTCTGGAATCATGAAAATTTCATTTTTATTGTGGGCAAACCCAGTTACAAATCAGGTTTGCCCGTGGTAGTTAAGTTATTAATGATTGTTAACCGTATTAGCCTTGTACCATGGTTTTAATTATTTCAACAACTTCCGGATTCGCAAGGGTCATCACATCCCCCACATCCTTGTTGTTGGAGATGGAACCAAGTACCCTTCTCATGATCTTGCCGGAGCGGGTTTTTGGCATATCGGGTACAAGCCATACCTTTCTGGGTTTGGCAATTTTTCCGATCTGATCGCAGATGGCGTCGGAAATCTTCTGAGCCATGGCTTCCGTTGCTTCAACTCCAGGTTTAAGGGCAATGTAGAGATCCGGGACTTTCCCTTTAATTTCATGGGCCACGGGAACAACAGCCGCTTCGGCAACTTCGTCCACAACAAGGGATGCAGACTCTATCTCCTTGGTACCCAGTCTATGACCTGAAACATTGATAACATCATCAATTCTGCCAAGGATTCTGTAATACCCATCTGCGGATCGGGTGGCAGCATCGCCAGCCAGGTATGGCCAGTCACGCCAGTCCTTGCTGTCAGGATTTTTACAATATCTTGCATAATAGGTTTCAACAAACCGCTCCCTGTCTCCCCAGATGGTCTGGAATTGACCGGGCCAGGTATTCTGGATACAGATATTGCCTGCAATGCCTGGTTTGGTGACTTCGTTGCCGTCCTCGTCATAAATGATGGGGTGAACACCAGGAACGCCGGGGCCTGCACTGCCGGGTTTCATGGGTTTAATACCCGGTATGGTGCTGCACAGGAATCCACCGTTTTCAGTCTGCCACCAAGTATCAACAATGGCCGCTTCACCTTTACCCACTTCTTTTTGATACCATTTCCACACTGCTGGCTCTATGGGTTCACCCACAGTGGTCATGTGTTTAAAATGATAGTCGTATTTGGCTGGCTCATCTGGGCCGATTTTTCTCAATGCGCGGATGGCGGTGGGGGCGGTGTGAAAAATATTGACATCCAGTTCCTGGGCGATTCTCCAGGATCTGCCTGCATCTGGATAGGTGGGAACACCTTCGTAAATAACCGTTGATGCACAAAGGGCCAGGGGACCATAAACAATATAGGAATGACCTGTGATCCAGCCAATGTCCGCCATGCACCAGTAAACATCTTCAGGATGGATATCCTGGATGTATTTTGAGGTGCCTGTCACATATGAAAGGTATCCGCCGGTGCTATGCTGACATCCTTTGGGTTTTCCTGTGGTGCCACTGGTGTACATCAGGAAAAGAGGATCTTCTGAGAGCATTTTTTCCGGTTCTATGCGTTTCCCATAATAGTCTTTTAATACGGTATTGACACTGAAGTCACGACCGTCAACCATGGGGGTTTCAGCAGAGTACTTTCCAGGATATCTTTCCCAGACCAATACCTTGTCAACCACCTGTCCACCGTCCTTGGCGATTTCTACTGCTTTATCGGCATTCACTTTATGGTCTAACAATGTGCCGGATCGGTAATAGGCATCCATGGAGATGAGTATTCTGGACTGGGAATCAATAATTCTGTCCGCACATGCACTGGGGGAAAAACCGCCAAAAACAACAGAATGAATGACTCCAAGTCGTGCACAGGCCAGCATGGTAATGGCAAGTTCTGCAGTCATTGGCATGTGGATGGTGACTCTGTCGCCTCTCTTTAACTCTGCGAAGTCCCGGAGAAGGGCTGCACATTCATTGACTCTGACATAGAGTTCCTGGTAGGTGATATGATCGATTCTTTCGCTTTCCGGTTCTGGTACAAAATGGATGGCTGTTTTGTTTTTGTTGTCTTTAAGATGGCGGTCAATGCAGTTGTAGCTGGCATTGATCTGCCCGCCTTTGAACCATTTCCAGCAGGGCGCATCGCTTGTGTCAAGGACTTCATCCCAATATTTGTACCAGTCCAGCATCTCTGCATACTCAGTGAAACAGTCGGGGAAATTATCCAGGCTGAATCTGTCATAAATGCTTGGATCAGTTACATTGGCCTGCCCTACGAATTTACTTGAGGGATAGTAGTACTCTTCTTCCTGCCAGTGTACAGCAATCTGCGCTTCTGTGGTCTCTTCAACGTTTCTGTCGCCCATTAATTGTCTCCTGCATTTTAAAGTTTATAGTGATTAAAATCCCAAGAAATCAACAAAAATTTAGTTACCAGCACCTCCTTTTAAAAAATAGATTGTCTTTAACAATGAACTTATAATTCAATATCTATCCAGAATTATGTGATATTCTAAATCGTCTTTTGCGTTGCGTCGAAAATTGCGTCAAAAATAAGGGATTTTTTCTTCGCACTGAGAAAAAAATTTGATTCGTTTGAGTGGGGCGTTGTAAAAATAATCTGGAAACCATAAGGTGTTACATTAACCATTGAAAGGCTCATGATTACGGATCCTTAAACTTTGATATTCGTGCAATATGGCCAACATTCCCATGAAGTTTCAGGGGAATGATGATAATCATCGCGGATTGCTGAGATTTCATTGTTTAATTAGTCATATGAGTCATATGGATTCTGCTAATTTTGAATTTGTACGATGCGAAATAAGTCATAATAGAATCTGTATCCTGTGTTGATATTTATCAACTTATAAAAGGAATGTAAAGATAAAGGAGAACATTCATTATCTCCTTATTATTTTATGGCTTCAGTGTCTTTTCAGGTCAAATAGTGCTTTTTAAATATTTTAGGTGCCAGTTTGAGACTAAAGTCTTAATCGGGCCTGGTTCAAATCAGGGTCACACTTTTTAATGCCTTTCTGTCGCTCTTGCTGGGTCTTTAATTTATAAAGATCAATAAGTTAAACACTATAACTTGATTGGAAGACCGGCCAAAAGTGTTACCCTGGTATATGCTCATTTGAACCAGGCCCTTAATAACGTCAGAAGCAAAGACAAGAAAGATTGAGAGTAAGTATAGTGTGTCTTTTTCTGAAACGGATTCATATCGTGTATTTGACTATAAAAAGAAATAAGTGTTTAGTCAACATAAATTTTAAAAAAAAAGAAATAAATTTTGGCATCCTTCATATGAGCCCAAAAGTACTTTACAGTCTTTTGGGAAAAGCCCCTACAAATGGGGAATGATCAAAGAAAGTGTAAAGTACTTTTGAAGGATGCCTAAATTTTAACCAGAATAAATTTGATAACTGATCATAATTTCGGTAGTATCTCCAAGATTGGAAATACAGGTGCAAAATACATCATCATGGAGGAATAAAAAATATGAAAAATCCCGTTAATATTTATTGGAATAAAAGACTTGAGCATGTGAAAAAAAACCTTGAGTCCAATAATTTTGAAGTGTTCATTGCTGATACTACAGAGGATGCAAAAAACATCGCCCTTGATAAAATTATTCCAGAGCTTGCCCCCAAAAGTGTTTCATGGGGGGGCTCCATGACCTATGTGGCCACTGGACTTTTTCATGCATTGAAAGATGCCCAAGACATGGAAGTGTTAAATACCTTTGATAAAAGCCTTCCCTTTGAAGCCCAGATGGACCTGAGACGACAGTCCCTTCTGGTGGACCTTTTTATAACGGGGACCAATGCGATCACCGAAACCGGACAACTGGTGAATCTGGACATGATCGGCAACAGAATCGGTGCCATCACCTTTGGTCCTAAAAATGTGATTATCTTTGTGGGTAGAAACAAGATCTCCTGCGACCTTGATGACGCCATGTATCGCATTAAAAATTATGCAGCCCCCGTCAATACCATAAATCTTGATAAAAAAACCCCCTGTAGAGAAACCGGATTCTGCCAGGATTGTAAAAGTCCTGATCGTATTTGTAATACTTGGTGCATCACAGACAAATGTTTTCCCCCAAAACGAGTGAAAGTAGTATTAATCAACGAGGATCTCGGGTTTTAATATAGAACACCATCACCTGTTGTGGGCTTTCCTGGAACAGCAGCGTACAGCGTACTTGATGATCAAGGAGATTACTCGTTTAAGGAGGCCTTGGTGACGATGCCATGACCAAATTTTTTTGTAATGGCATCCATTGTTTTGTCCACTTTTTCCCATTTCTCCGACGGCGGAGCCACGGTCTGAAACAGATCCATCTGATTGCGGGGCCTGGTTTCTGTGAGGCTTGAGCCCCCAAGCCCGATTAATCGTATGGGTTTTTCGATGTTGAAATTTTTCGCAAGGGCCATAGCTGTTTCATAAATTACGGAAGATACGCACATGGGAGGATCGACTTTGATCTGGCGGGTCACCTGGGAAAAATCGGAGAATTTAAACTTGATGAAAATGGTGGCAGCAAAAAGGCGGTGTTTTCTGAGATCTTGGCCCACAATTTGAGCGTGCCTCAGCAGTTCTTTTTTGATACTTTCTCCATTGGTGATATCCATATCCAGGGTGGACTCACTGGATATGGATTTTCTTTTTTCTCCCACCACCACCTGGGAACCATCAATTCCACGGGAGAGTTCTGCCAGTCTCAAACCGAATTTGCCAAATTTCCCCACAAGGAGTTCTGTCTTAAATCGGCGCACATCCCCCAATGTCTCAATGCCCAGAAATTTCATTTTATCCATGGCATTTTTGCCCACGCCGGAGACTTTATGGATGGCAAGGCGGTGAATAAAGGCCTGGATATCTTGTTTATGGATGATGGTAATGCCATTGGGCTTGTTCATGTCCGAGGCAATTTTAGCCAGAAACTTTAAAGGTGCCACCCCAAGGGAGCAGGTGAGGCCCACCTTTTTTATCATGTGGGTTTTTATGGATTGCGCAATGGTTTCAGGGGGGCCGGATATGCGATTGCATCCTGTGACATCCAGAAAGGCTTCATCAATGGAAACAGGTTCCACACATGGGGTGTATTGCCTTAACAGTTCCATGATGGAAAGGGAAATTTGTTTGTATTTTTTTTTGTCAGGTTTGACAATAATGAGGCCCGGACACCTTTTCAGGGCCTGGAACATGGGCATGGCAGAATGTATCCCCAGTTCTCTGGCTTCATAACTTGCCGTTGCCACCACACTTCTGTTGGATGTTCCTCCCACGGCAATGGGTTTCCCCCTGAGAAAAGGGGTATCCCGTTGCTCCACAGAGGCAAAAAACGCATCCATGTCCACGTGGAGAATCATTTTGATGTTGTTTTTAAAAGGTGTGGAAAGCGGTGCTCATGGATAAAGGTCAGGTTCACCCTGCGGGTTCTTGGCCCGTCAAATTCACATAAAAAAACACTTTGCCAGGTTCCCAGAACAAGAGATCCCTTTTCAATGGGAATCAGCTGGAAGGGCCCCATAAAACTGGTTTTCAGATGGGCCGCAGAGTTGCCTTCCATGTGGCGGTAGTTGCCAGTCCATGGGAAAAGACCATCAAGGCTGTTAATAATGTCTGTTTTTACATCGGGATCGGCATTTTCATTGATGGTGATGCCAGCAGTGGTGTGCATGGAAAAAACATGAACCAAACCAGAGTCCATGGAGACATCTGCCACTGCCCGTTGAATTTCCGGGGTAATATCCACAAGCTGAGTGTGTTTCTGGGTGGCGATGGTGATGTGCATAGGCTTACCTTTTGTTTATTTTTTAATCCTTAATTACTCTCGGTTCGATAGCCATCTTAACATACTGTAATCTAAAAAAAATTTTATTCAGGTTTTTTATTTGTTACTTTTTTTATATCAATAAATTCAATTTGTTATAAAAAACGATCGAACCGATGGTGATAAAGCCTGCTTACCCTTTAAACACCGGGTGCTCTTCAAAAGAATATCCTGAATACCCGGACTTATTGAGAACTTAGCACTTTTTTGAGAAACTGCCCGGAAAATAAAGGAGAGTTTTTGATAAAATACCAGGCAGTGCATGAACAATTGTCTTAATTTACATGAAAATAATCTAATTGTACAGCCGTCCCAGGTTAATTTTAAATTCATTTGTTTGAAATCCTGGCAGGGTCGTTGTATATAAACAATTTTGATCTCATTCAAAACGTAAAGCCATGAATGCAACTTTTAGGTGAAAAACTGTTTGCTGTGATGACTATGGCATATTCACCAGTAAGTTCTCAATAAAGCCGGGCATTCAGGGAATTTTTTTTAATAGTCCCAGGCGTTAAAGGTTAATAAGGCTTTGTCAGCCCGAGGTTATTGAGAACTTACATTCACCATTCATAAGTTATGGAGATGTAATGATAAAAAGATTTAATCAATGGGATGCCATTTTGGGGAATGCCATTTTTGTGAAAGTGCTGGCAGTTGCGGCTCTTTTTCTTTTGCTTGGCTGTGGTAATGATGGGCAAAGTCAAGAGGATTCAAATAAGTTGAACGACGATGGCGCTTTGATGGAATCCAGTGCAACTGAAAACCCCACAGGGAAGGGTAAGAAAGATAAAGATACTGATGGATCAGTCACCCATGGCAATACAGCCATCCTTCCCCAGGGAATTGTCTGGCTTACCAATGACAATGATCCTGTTTTTTCATCCCCCAAAGCGGTGAAGGGGGGCGTGTTGCGATCGGCCATTTTAAGTTTTCCCATGACCTTTAGAACCGTGGGACCCGATGCCAACGGCAGTTTCAGAAGTGCTGTGCTGGACAATCAACTCTCCCTTGTGAACATCCACCCCAACACCGGTAACATCATTCCAGAACTTGCCACCCACTGGGCCTTTGGCGCTGATAACAAGACCATGTATTTCCGGTTGAATAAACGGGCAAGATGGTCCGATGGAACCCCTGTGACCGCCTGGGACTTTGCCTATACCCTGAGCTTCATGCGCTCGGAACACATAGTGGCCCCCTGGTACAATGATTATTACACCAAAGAGATTGAATCGGTGACGGTTTTTGATGATCACACCCTGGCCGTTAAAAGCACCAAGGCCCAGCCGGATCTTCATCTAAGGGTTGCCATTGCCCCCACCCCTGAGCATTTTTTTGGAACGTTGGATGAAGATTTTGTCCATGAGTATAACTGGGAAGTGGTACCTAACACCGGGGCCTATCAGATTTCGGATTTTAAAAAGGGAAAGTATATTTATTTTCTTAGAAAGAAAAACTGGTGGGCCAATGAATTAAAATTTTTTAAAAACCGTTTCAATGTGGATCGGGTGAAGTTCACCGTTATCCGGGATTTTAACATGCTCTGGGAGTATTTTAAAAAGGGCCAGGTGGATGTGTTTGCCCTGACCATGCCCAAGTACTGGTATAACCGGTCAGACACCGATGTAGTGAATAACGGATATGTGAAACGTATCTGGTTTTTCAATGATACCCAGCAATCGGCATCGGGGTTGTGGCTAAATTGTGACAAGCCCATGTTCCAGGATATCCGGGTGCGGTATGCCTTTGCCCATGCCATGGATGTGAACCGGGTGATTCAAAAGGTACTCCGGGGGGATTATTTTCGACTGGATCAGGCCTATGTGGGCTATGGGGATTACACCAATGTTGAGATCAAGCCCCGGGTATTTTCCATTGAAAAGGTGGAAGCTCTGATGACCCAGGCGGGGTGGCACCGGGGCAATGACGGTATATGGCAACGAGATGATCTTAGATTTTCCGTGGAGGTCACCTATGGGTTTGAGGGGCACACCCCCCGTCTGGTGGTTTTAAAGGAGCAGGCCCAAAAGGCCGGTGTGGAGCTGCGGCTACAGAAGCTGGACAGCTCTGCGGCCTTTAAAAAATTTTTGGAAAAAAAACATGATGTGGCCTGGATGGGATGGAGCACCTCCCTTCGGCCTTCCTATTGGCAGAGCTGGCATTCGGACAATGCCCATAAGGTACAGACCAACAACATCACCAACACCGATGATCCTCAATTGGATGGGTTAATTGATCAATATAGAGAAAGCCTGGACGAGGAACAGCGCAAAATTCTTTCCCGGAAGATCCAGGGGTTGATACATGACCAGGGTGCCTTTGTTCCCACGTTTATGGTGCCCTATGTCCGTCACGGGTTTTGGCGCTGGATGCAATTGCCCAAATTTCATGGAACCAAGGTATCCGACTCCCTGTTTGACCCTTTTTCTGCCATGACCGGAGGACTGTTCTGGTTTGATCAGAAAATACATGATGAAACCCTGGCCGCCATGAAACAGGGAAAAAACGTTGCCCCTGAGACCATCATGGATGATCATTTCAGGCCCGGAGGCCATGGTGATAAGTAGCCTTAGCTCATCCAAAGGAACGTCTCCCCCCCTGTTGAAGGTGGACACCCTTGTCACCGCATTTGACACGGAAAATGGCAGGGTACATGCCGTGGATGGGGCATCCTTTGCCATGGCACCGGGAAGTACACTGGGTATTGTGGGGGAATCCGGGTGTGGGAAAAGTGTGACCGCACTGTCCATCATGGGATTGCTCCCCCAGCCGTCGGGAAGGATAGTGTCAGGGCACATTTTCTTTGATGGAAAGGATCTTCCCACCCTTTCTGCGGGCGAGATGCAGGCCATCCGGGGCAGACGCATGACCATGATTTTCCAGGAGCCCATGACGGCATTAAATCCGGTGCATCGCATCGGTTCCCAAATAAATGAAGTTTATGCCATTCATTTGTCTAAAATGACAAAAAAACAGCGTCGTAAGGCTGCCATGACCATGCTTTTAGATGTGGGTATTGCCGACCCCTTGATGGTGATGGACAATTATCCCCACCAGTTATCAGGGGGCATGCGCCAACGGGTGATGATTGCCATGGCCCTGGCATCTTCACCGGACATTCTCATTGCCGATGAACCCACCACGGCCCTGGATGTAACGGTCCAGGCCCAGATTCTTGAGCTGATAAAGTCCCTCCAGGAACGAATGGGCATGTCTGTTCTGCTCATAACCCATGACCTTGGCGTAATCGCAGAGAACTGTGATGATGCTGTGGTGATGTATGGGGGCAGGGTGGTGGAGCGGGCAGGGGTGATGGATCTGTTTAAAAATCCGGCTCATCCCTATACAATAGGGCTGATCTCCTCCATCCCCGGTCTGGCTGAAAAGCCCAAATCCTTGCTTCCCACCATCAAAGGCCGGGTGCCCTCCCTGGATAAAATGCCCCGGGGATGCCGATTTTCCAATAGATGTTCCCATGTCATGGATATTTGCCACACAGTTCCGCCCCCGGAAACCAAGGTGGGAAGCCCGGGGCATTTTGCATCCTGTTATCTTTTGGGGGGAAAACCATGACTGATTCCAGGGAAAAACAGCCCAAGGGCAGACACATTGATTTATCCTTGAAGCCGGATACCATTCTAAGCGTCATGGGGTTGACAAAACATTTTCCGGTGCGGGGGGGGATTTTTCTGGGCCAAACAGGGGTGGTGCATGCTGTCGATGATGTCTCTTTTTCCATAAAAAAAGGAGAAACATTGGGCCTTGTGGGGGAGTCTGGATGTGGAAAAACCACCCTGGGAAGGTGTGTTGTGGGGCTCTACCCCCCCACTTCCGGGACGGTCTTTCTCCATGGTAAAAATATTGCTCTTGGAAATCCCCGGCAGATGAAATCCATGCGCTTGCAGATGCAGATGATCTTTCAGGATCCCTTTGAATCCTTGAATGCCAGGCACACCGTTGGAGAGATCCTCCGGGAAAAATATGTTATTCATGGTCGAAAAGGGGGGAAGACCGACAAAGAGATCGGGGCGTTGCTGGAACGGGTGGGGTTGTCAGGGGATGATATCCATCGGTTTCCCCATGAATTCAGTGGGGGACAGCGCCAGCGCATTGGCATTGCCCGGGCCATCACCCTGGATCCCGAGGTGATTATCTGTGATGAACCGGTGTCTGCCCTGGATGTTTCTGTGCAGTCCCAGATTCTCAATCTCATGGTGACCCTGCAACGGGAAATGGGGTTGACCTATCTGTTCATTTCCCATGATCTTGCCGTTGTCAAGCATGTGTCAGATCGCATTGCCGTGATGTATCTGGGTAAAATTGTAGAGTATGCAAAGGCCAGGAGCCTTTATGAAACCCCATATCACCCCTACACCCGGGCACTTTTATCGGCTATCCCCCTGCCTGATCCCCTGGCCCGGAAACAACGGATCATACTTAAAGGGGAGGTGCCTTCTCCGGAGAATCCGCCTTTGGGATGCCGATTCCATACACGGTGTCCCCATGTTATGGATAGATGCTCCAAAGTGGAGCCGTTGCTGAAACCTTTGAAAGTGCAGGGAAGTACCCATTTCACGGCCTGCCATCTTTATTCCTGATCTGGGGCTTGGGGCTCATCTGCCTTTTGTTTGTATCCACAGCCTTTGACCGGACATTTATAAATTCTGCCCTCTTTTTTGGTTTCTTTTTCTACCAGATAGGGAGAGTCACACTGGGGGCAGGGGATATTAACGGGTTTGTCCCAGGAGGCAAAGGTGCAGTCCGGATAACGGTTACACCCATAGAATATTTTTCCCCGACGGGATCGTTTTTCCACAACTTTCCCATCACAATCTTTTTCCGGGCAGTGGACGTTGGTCTCAGCCCCGCCCTGATCCCCGTAAACAGATTCTGTGTGTTTACAGTCGGGGTAGCCGGTGCAGGCAAGAAATTCTCCATACCGACCTTCTTTTTTCACCATGGGTTTTCCACATTTATCGCAATCTTTTACCTTGGTGTTGTCCACCTTGGTTTCATGGATTTCGATGTTGCCCTTTTCATCCCGGGTATAGTTGCTTGAAAAGGTGCACTCCGGATATCCGGTGCAGGCAATAAAATGACCGTTTCGGCCCATTTTAATGTTTAAGGGTTTGCCACACAGGGGACATATAAGATCCGTTGCCATGCCAACACCCTTGACACTGAGCATATTTTCCTGGGCATATTCAAGCTTTTTCTTGAAAGGGGTGTAAAATTCATTGAGAACCTCAATGGATTTGCTGGAACCATTTTCAATGCTGTCCAGATTGTTTTCCATTTTTGCCGTAAAGGTGGCATCCAATATTTCAGGAAAAGACTCCACCAGCAGTTCATTGACAATGAATCCCAGCTCATTGGGCATGAAATAGCGTTTTACAAGATCCACATAGCCCTTGTCTCGAATGGTGGACAAAATGGAGGCATAGGTACTGGGACGTCCAATGCCGTTTTCTTCAAGCTCCTTGACAAGCGATGCTTCGGAAAATCGGGGAGGCGGTTTGGTAAAGTGTTGTTTGGGAATAATCTGTCCCAGCTTGAGTACATCTGCCTGGTTCATTTCGGGCAGGAGTTGTTTCTCCTTTTCCTTTTTTCCATTGGCCTCATCGGTGGTGTAAAGGGCCATAAACCCCTTGAATCTTACCGTGCTTCCCCCCACAGTGAAAGTATAGGTGCCCGCCTGGATGGAGATGGTTTTCTGATCAATGAGAGCCTGGGACATCTGGGATGCCATGAATCGTTTCCAGATAAGATCGTAGAGCTTGAACTGATCCTGGGAGAGAAAAGGCTGAACCTTACCCGGTGTATTCAATACCGATGTGGGACGGATGGCCTCATGGGCATCCTGGGCTTTGTTTTTGTTTTTAAAATGGCGGGGGGATTCCAGGGCAAACTCTTTTCCAAATTTTTCCCGGATCAACTCCTGGGCCGCCAGGGCCGCCTCTTCGGCAATACGGGTGGAGTCCGTACGCATATAGGTGATAAGCCCTTCGGGTCCACCGGAGTCGATTTCAATGCCTTCATAGAGCTGTTGTGCCACCATCATGGTTTTTTTGGCGGAAAATTTCAAACGATTGATGGCATCCTGTTGCATTTTACTGGTGATAAACGGGGGTAAAGGCGTTCTTTTGATGGTTTTCCGGTTTATCTTTTCCACCACAAAATCACTGGATTCCAATTCCGCTACAATGGCAGCAGAGGTATCACCATCTGGAATGACAATCTTTTGTCCCTCTTTGCGGGCCAGCTGGGCTGTGAAAGCCGGGGGTGAGTCTGCTGTAAGATCCGCTGCAATGGTCCAATATTCCTGGGGTTCAAAGGCCCGGATCTGGCTTTCTCTGTCACAGATGATTTTAACGGCAACAGATTGAACCCGTCCGGCACTGAGCCCCCCCTGAACCCGTCTCCAGAGCAACGGAGAGATCTGATACCCCACCAGTCGGTCAAGGGTTCTTCTGGTTTGCTGGGCTTCATAGCGATCGTAATTGAGATCCATGGGGTTGTTCAGGGCATCGGTGATCCCTTTTTTTGTCAGTTCATGGATTAAAACCCTGTGGAAGGATCTGCCCTTTTTTTTCAGAATATCCGCCGCATGGAATGCAATGGCCTCTCCTTCGCGATCCGGATCAGGGGCCAGATAAATGGTGTCCGTATCCCCTGCTTCTTTTTTCATGGCCTGGATTACCTTGGCTTTTCCTTTGATCTGGAGATATTTGGCCTTAAAATCCTTTTCAACATCAATGCCCAGTTCTTTTTGGGGAAGATCTTTGATATGCCCTGCTGTGGCAGTCACATTGTACGCTTTCCCGAGATACTTTTTAAGGGTCTTAACTTTGGTGGGGGACTCGACAATTAAAAGTGGTTTACTCACGGTGTTTCCTCTACGGTGAAAAAAAATTTTCCCGGTGTTTGTTTGATAACACCTTTCAGTTCCAGGCACAAAAGTGATGCAGTAACAACTCCTGCATCAAGGCCGGACGTTTCGATGATGGTGTCTATGTGGACAGGATAGGGTTCCAGGCAGTTGAGAATTTTTTCCTGGATTTTATCCGGTTTTAAAAAATGGCTTTTAGTGTCACCAATATTGTCAATGGCATGGGACGGGGCTTCCTGGTGGATCATGTGGCCGAGTTCTTCAATGACATCCAATTCATTTTCCACAAGTTTTGCCCCCTGTTTTAACAGGGCATGGGTGCCGGTGCTTTTAAAGGACTGTATGCTGCCGGGCACGGCAAACACCTCCCGATTGTATTCGGCGGTGAGGCGGGCAGTGATGAGAGAGCCGCTTCTGGCAGCGGCTTCCACAACAATGGTGCCGGTGGACATGCCTGCAATGATTCGGTTTCTCATGGGAAAATGATGGGCATCTGGTGAACTGTGAATGGGAAATTCTGAAATAACGGCTCCGTTATTTGCAATGTCATGATAAAGACGTCGGTTTTCCCGGGGATAGATGGTCTTTAAGCCACATCCCAGAATTGCAATGGTTCTACCTCCTGCCTGAAGTGCCCCTTTATGGGCAGACGTATCAATACCCATGGCCATGCCACTGACAATTTGAAACCCCCTGTCTGCAAGGTTACGGCCCAGCTTGAAGGCGGTGTCAATGCCATAGGCTGTCGCCTGCCGTGATCCCACAATGGCAATGCAGGGAGAAATATTATCAAGGGTGCCAAGGTAGGTCAGGATGGGGGGGGGGTCTGGAATGTGTAAAAGGAGTTCCGGGTAATGGGGATCAGTGAGTACGACAATTTTAAATCCGCATCGTTCAATGGCACGGATTTCATCACCGGGGCAATGAGTCCGGTTTCTGTGAATACCCTGTAGAATCCGGGGGCTCATGCCTTTGATCCCTTTAAGTTCATGATCCGATGCATTAAATATTCCCTGGGGTGATTCAAATGCTGTAATCAATCGTTTAAACAGCACACTTCCCACCCCCGGGACATTTTTAAGCGCAAACCAGGAGCTATATTTATCAATCAGCCCGGTCATCTGATGGACTTTTGTCAGTTACGGGTTCCATAAAAATTTAATTTATACACTCCTTGCAGGTGGATTTTCAAGATTGACAAAGGGGGGGTGCTTCCCCCAAAAGAAAGGAAACCAGCACCGAAAAAAGAGTTTCGGGATTGGTTCTAACGCCAGCCAATGGGTACACGCCAGACAATTAAAAATTAAATATGCTTTTAAATATCAGTTATTTAACTATTGCTGTGTGGTATGTACTATCAAAAGTGGCCGAACTTAGAACCAAGCCCAGAGTTTCATTTTTCCGGTACCAATGATTGTCATGCATTTTTGCTGTTTTTCATTGGCTCAACGGCTCTTTTTATCCGTGAGCAGAACAATGGGACTTGCAACAAAAACGGATGAATAGGTTCCAATAAGCACTCCGGCAATCATGGCAAAGGCAAAATTATGAATAATTTCACCCCCCAGAAACAGCAGAGAAAAAAGGACAACCAATGTGGTCAATGAGGTAAGGATTGTTCGGCTCAGGGTCTCATTGATGCTTTTGTTTATGATTTCCATCAGGGTTAATTTTTTAGATTGGATGTTATTTTCCCGGATTCTATCAAACACAATGATGGTGTCATTAAGGGAATAACCGATAATGGTCAACAATGCGGCAATGATGGGCAGGGAAAATTCATAATCCAATATGGAAAAAAGGCCAACCGTTATGAATACGTCATGGATCAGAGCCACAATGGCTCCCATGGCGTATTTCAACTCCAGATACCAGAACAGTGCCAGGGTGACCACCAGGGCCGCTGTGATGAGGATGGGCATGCTCATGTTAAAAATGGACAAAAAATAAACCGACGTCATCAATGCCCCTGCTGTGATACCGGAGAGCACCCATTTCATTTCAAATCGGCCTGAAATGTAGATGGTGATAAAGAGCAGTGAATAGAACATGGCAAGCAACGCCTGTTTTCTAAGATCCTTTCCCACCTGGGGGCCCACCATCTCCACACGCCGGATCTCCGGGGTGGATCCGGTGACATTTTCCAGGGCCTTGGTAATGGCTTGGGTAAATCCCTTGTTAGTCATGTCCGGGATGCTGGTTCTGATGAGGAATTCATTGTTCTCTGGTTTGCCAAAATTTTGAACAGAAGAGTTAGCAATGCCCATCTGGTCAAGACCTGAACGGATATCCTGGGTAGCAGCGGTTTTGTCAAATTTTACCTGTACAAGGGTACCTCCGGCAAAATCAATGCCGTAATTGGGGCCCTGGTGGATGACCAGGGAAATCAGACTGATGATAACCAGGGCCAGGGAAAAGGAAAACCCCAGCTTTCGTTTTCCTATAAAATCAATGGTGGTGCCGGGTTTGATAAACTGCATGGATGTTTATCTCCTTATATACTGAGGGTGGGTGTCTTTTTTCCGGACAACATTATTTCAAAAATACTTTTTGAAAGAACCAGGGCAGTAAAAAGACTTGCAAGAATACCAAGTCCCAGGGTAACGGCAAATCCCTTTATAGGACCTGTGCCGAACTGAAACAGTACCACCGCTACAATAAGTGTGGTCACGTTGGCGTCAAGAATGGTAAGGGCTGCCCTGGAAAAACCTGCATGAACAGATGCCGCAGCGGTTTTCCCGGAAGCAAGTTCCTCACGGATTCTTTCAAAGATAATCACATTGGCATCCACCGCCATACCGATGGTGAGAATAATGCCTGCAATGCCGGGAAGGGTCAGGGTGGCCTGGAATGCAGCAAGCCCCCCACCGATGAGCAAAATATTGACCACAAGGGCAATGTCTGCAATCAGTCCGGCCCCTTTGTAGTACATCACCATGAATAGAATAACCAGAAGTCCCCCCACCAGCATGGACATGATTCCCATGCGAATGGAATCGGCACCCAGTGTGGGTCCAACGGTTCGTTCTTCAATGATTTTAACCGGTGCCGGCAGGGCACCTGCCCGCAGCACAATGGCAAGATCCCTTGCCTCTTCCGTGGTGAAATTTCCTGTAATCCTGGCCTTTCCACCGGCAATGCGATCCTGGATCACCGGGGCGGAATAAACGGTTTTATCAAGGACAATGGCCAGTCTTTTTTTAATGTTCTCACCGGTGATGCGTTCAAATATCCGGGCACCTTTTCGGTCAAATTCAATGCCCACATAGGGTTCATTGAACTGGGAGTCAATCATCACCCGGGCATCGGTGAGGGAACCGCCGTCCAGTAATACCTGTTTTTTGATCAGAAAGGGCACCTTGGTGACCTGTCCTGTGCGGTTGTCCGCTTTCATCTGGTACAAAAGCACTGAACCGGGAGGCGGCGTTCCCTTGGCAGCAGACGCTATGTCTCCGGTCTCATCCACCAACTGGAAACCGAGTTGGGCCGTCTTTCCGATGAGATCTTTGGCCCGCTGGGTATCGGTGATACCCGGCAGCTGGATCTGTATTCTCTTGTCCCCCTGGAGTCGGATATCCGGCTCGCTGACCCCGAATTCATCAATTCGGTTTCGAATGGTTTCAAGGGCCTGTTCCGTGGCCATGCGCTTGATATTCTCCGCCTCTTCTGCGGGAAGTTGCAGCACAATGTTTTTCCCCTGGGTAACCGTGACCGTTGAAGTAATTTCCAGGGTATTGAAATCCTCGGTTACAAGTGCTGTAAACCCATCAATGTTCTTGTCCCCTGAGAGCGTTGCAGTGATGGTATTGTTGCTGTTTCGGGTGATGCCAAGGTGTTTGATCTCTTTTTTCCTCAGCTCTTGTTTCAACTCGTGCACGGTACGTTCAACAGTGGTCTCAACCGCCTTCTCGTTTTGAACTTCCAGGACGAGATGCATGCCCCCCTGGAGATCCAGGCCAAGATTTATTTTTTTATGGGGCCAGCAGTCGGCATAGAAGGTTGGAAGAACATATACCAGGGCTGTCAGTATAATCACTGCTGTAAGCGCACCTTTCCATGTGAAGAATTTCAATCTCATTGCTCCTGAAATGGCTTGTTATTTGTTTTTTTTACTTTTTTTTGACTCGGCAGGCGCGTTTCCCTGGAGGGAGGCTCCCACATTTCCTCTATTGATTTTAATTTTAACATTTTCTGCTATCTCAAGGGATACGGTGGTGTCCCCAAGGGAGATAATGGTACCGTGAACCCCCCCTGATGTAATGATGCGATCCCCTTTTTTAAGACTGTTGATCATGCTCTGGTGCTCTTTGGCTTTTTTCTGCTGGGGTCTGATGAGCAGAAAATAAAAAATAACGAACATAAGAATAAGGGGTACAAACGCTGTAAGTCCACCTGCCTGTCCGCCACCTGCGCCAGCTTGTCCCATTGCAAATGCTGTGTTGATCATGGTAAAAAAATCCTCCTGATTTAAAATATACCCTGTTTATCAAGGTTGTTTTGCGGGAATCCAGATCACGTTTCCGTCGAACCGGATGTTGTCCACATTATTATAGTCAATCTCCTGTAACAGAGAAAAAACTTCGTGCATATTATACACCACAATTTTACTTAATGGCTCCAGAAGGTCAATATTAGAAGAGATACTGCCTTCCAGAAGATTGTAGATAATAACCATTTTTTCAGAGAACTTCAGCAGTTTTCCCACACCGGAACTCAGACCTCCAGGGAGGGGTTCGTCAGCGGTCTTTATAACCTTTGTCCCCCGATGGGAAAAATATTCCTGGATAATCTTAAAATGAATATTCCATATGTTATCTCCTTGCTGCACCACATAGATACCATACTCTCCATCCACGTCAACGGTGATTTGGCCAGATGCGTCAATTTTTTCCTCAAGCAGTCCCCCGGTGGTACCCGCTGCCTTTGCAAGGATATCCCGCATGGATACCCTGGTGCGACCGATGGTGAATTGTTCGTTGGGTTGGACAATTAAATCAAGGCTTTTGTCGATTCCCAGTCTTTCTTTTCGTTCCTGGATAATGGCATTGCCTTTTTCCAGGGGGGATGCATCTGCGTTACTGGCATCAAATGCGTTTTCCATGGGCGGTTGTGAAATCTCATACCCAAGAATCGGATGCTGATATATTTTTTTAATCACCGTTTCCGGTTCATCCATGGGGGGGGCGGTAAGGTCTTGCTGCAATGTTGTATCGTGGGGTGGTGTCTCTTCCCCAGAATCTGGAGAGAGCATGGCAGGCACCCTTATGGAGCGTTGGTGATTCAGCGTTGACCAGGCACATAAAACAACCAGCAACGCCAACACGAGTATGATAACGATTTTCCATTTTTTTTGCTTTTCAGCCATTCCCTCTCCGCATGGGGTATTAAGGCGCGACTGTTTGAGATACACAAAAGTTATGATTCTGTCAAGGACTCAACTTTTGGGTCAAACATTATTTGTCACAATTTATCCGACTATCTCCCCAACTCATGGTATTGCAGGCATTAATGGTAATATCAATACCCCTTTTTAGTTCTATGTCATGAATTTCTTTTCTTTTTTTATTTAAAATATGGGCAGTTACCTCCGGCGGCAACTCCGCTGTAAGTGTGGAGATCCCCCCTTTGATGGTTTTAAGATTAAGCTGGCGTAAAAATGCAAGCCCCAGGTTTTCCACCGACGGGATCATGCCGCGCCCTTTGCAATGGGTGCAGATTTTATAGCTGCCAAAGGTAATGGACGGCCTCAATCGCTGTCGGGACATTTCCACAAGTCCAAACCCGGAGATGCCACCCACTTTGGTTTTTGCCTTGTCTGATTTAAGGTGTTTTTTCAGGGTTTTAGTGACATCTGCTTTATGCTTTCTCTCCTTCATGTCAATGAAATCTATCACAATCAGTCCCCCCAGATCCCGGAGTCTCAATTGCCGGGCCACCTCTTCTGCTGCTTCAATATTGGTATGGTAGGCGGTCTGTTCGATGTTTTTTCTATTTGTGGATTTGGCAGAATTAACATCAATGGCCACCAGGGCCTCTGTCTGATCAATGACAATGGCTCCGCCGGATTTTAAGGAGACTTTAGGCTCAAAGATGGAGGCAATCTGCTCTTCTAATTGATGTTTTGTGAAAATGGGTTTTTCACCCTTAAACAGTTTTACGATTTTTTGTTTACCCGGGGCAATGACCCCCATGAAATCTTTGATTTCCTGGAACACCTCTTTATCATCTATGAGAATCTCTGTGATATCATCGGTGAAATAATCTCTCAGGGATCTCACTGCAAGATTTTGTTCCTTATAGAGCAGGGAAGGTGTTTCACTTTCAAGGGCTTTTTGGTTGATATTTTTCCAGGCCCGTTGGAGGTATTTCAGATCATTTGTGAACATGGTTTTGGTGGCGTCTTTCCCCGCAGTTCTGACAATGAGGCCAAAGCCATCGGGGATTTTTACCGAATCAATAATAGCTTTGAGACGTTTTCGTTCTTCTTCTTCAATGATCTGGCGGGAAACCCCCCGGGTGGTACTGCCCGGCATGAGTACCGACAATCGTCCCGGCAGGGAAATAAAGGTGGTGAGCATGGCCCCCTTGTGCATGATGGGGTCTTTGGTGACCTGGACAATGAGTTCTTGCCCTTTTTTCACCAGGTTGGTTATTTTTCTGTCTCCTGCATCATTATCAAGGAAATAATCGCTGTGAATTTCATTGATTTGCAAAAATCCATTTTTCTGGGTGCCATAGTCCACAAATACGGCCTGGAGACTGGGCTCTACCCGGGTAATGGATGCTTTGTAAATGTTGCCCTGGGTCATCTCTCGTGCCGCTGTGTCCAGGTGAAGTGCTTCCAATTTGTTGTCTTTGATGGTCACGATTCTGCATTCATCAGAGTCGTGCGCATTGATTAAAATTTTTCTTGTCATTGAACCTTTCTTACCGCCTCCATGGAAATAATTATGTATGGAGATTCTTAATCATCGGGTTTGATATTCTTGTTTGATCCTGTCAGGTTCTGTAAGGAATTCCTGACGGTGTGCCCTTGGTAAGTACCCGAGCATATATTCCTCAAAATAAAATCCATAAATATCAATGGAATATGTCTGTGGAATACTAAAAAAACATATGTTTGGGTATTTATGAAAGAGTCAAGACAGTATGACTTTGATTATAATGTCAGTCATTGGCCTTATTTCTCTCACTTTTTTAGAGCCTGGTTCTAAGCTTGGCTATTTTTGACAGTACGCATCATATAGCAATAGTTAAGCAACTGAAATTTATTACTACATTTTATTGCCGACTGTTTGGTGCATATCCACTGGCCAACGTTAGAACCAATACCCCTTTTTACATAAATGGGCAAAGTTGTGACGTGATTGAGCCCGAATATCTTTTAAAAATCTCTCTTTCGACTTTATGTTGTTTCTCTGGATCGCTATTTTTTGATGGCCTATATTTTTGATGGCCTATGGTAGAGATCCAGGTCTCATTGGTGGAAACAAAATATCTTTCTGCAACCAACAAGTATTCGATTGAGGTCTTCAAGTCAAATAAATTATGAATTCTCCATGGTATCATGCTTGCTATTTCATTCATATTATGCCATTTAATGGGCTTTATTTGCCCTTAATAAATCCAAAGTGTCTGGAGGTTTACATATAATCATGGAAGAGCGGTACAGCCCTGGAGCAGTTGAAACAAAATGGCAGAGATATTGGGAATCCAACGGAATTTTTTCCACATCCGAGGATACATCCAAGGAAAAATATTACCTTCTGGAGATGTTTCCCTACCCATCGGGGAAAATTCACATGGGCCATGTCAGAAATTATACCATTGGGGATGTGGTGGCCCGGTATAAACGAATGAAGGGGTTCAATGTCCTTCACCCCATGGGCTGGGATGCCTTTGGTATGCCCGCTGAGAATGCGGCCATTGATAACAATACCCATCCGGCCGCCTGGACCTATGACAATATGTCCGCCATGAGAAAACAGCTTAAAAAAATGGGCTTTTCCTATGACTGGAACCGGGAGATTGCCACCTGCCGGCCCGAATATTATCGGTGGGAGCAGTGGCTGTTTCTCCAGATGCTGGAAAAGGACATGGTGTATCGCAAAGAATCCTATGTGAACTGGTGTGAGCATTGCCAGACCGTCCTTGCCAATGAACAGGTGGAAGCCGACCTTTGTTGGCGGTGCAGCCAGCCAGTGCAGCAGAAAAAATTGTGGCAATGGTTTTTTAAAATCACCGATTATGCCGAGGATCTTTTACTCCATTGTGACAAATTACCGGGATGGCCCAGTAAAGTTACCGTGATGCAGAAAAATTGGATCGGCAAAAGTGTGGGATCTGAAGTCTCCTTTGACATTGAAGGCATGGACGGTGACATAAAGGTGTTTACCACCCGGCCAGACACCTTGTTTGGTTCCACCTTCATGTGCCTTGCCCCGGAGCATCCCCTGGTGGAAACCCTGTCCCAGGGTACGGAACAGGCCGATGCCGTACGGGCCTTTGTGGATAAAATATCCCGACAGGAGCGATCCTCCGATGCCCTGGAAAAGTATGAAAAAGAGGGCGTTTTCACCGGCGCATGGTGCATTAACCCCACCAATGGCCAGCGCATGCCCGTATATACGGCCAATTTTGCCCTGATGGGCTATGGCACCGGTGCAGTCATGTCTGTGCCAGCCCATGACCAGCGGGATTTTGATTTTGCCCGGAAATATGATCTGGACATTGTGGTGGTGATTCAACCAGAAGGGGAAACCCTGAACCCTGCCACCATGGAAGATGCCTACACCGGGGACGGCATTTTAATTAATTCCGGTGAGTACAATGGCATGGAAAACCGTGCTGCCATGGCCAAAATTACCCAGTGGCTTGAAAAAGAGGGCAGGGGAAAACAAACCGTCAGTTTCCGGCTCCGGGACTGGGGTATCTCCCGCCAGCGTTACTGGGGAACCCCCATTCCGGTGATTCACTGTGAGACCTGTGGGGTGGTGCCAGTGCCTGATTCTCAATTGCCCGTCACTCTGCCCGAAGACGCGGATCTACTTGAAAATGGGGGGTCTCCGCTTCCCACCCTTGATTTTTTTGCCCATACCACCTGCCCTGTGTGTGGCAGAAAAGATGCCCACCGGGATACAGACACCATGGATACCTTTGTGGAAAGTTCCTGGTATTTTGTCCGGTATTGCAGCCCCCGGTGCGAAACAGCGATGTTTGATGCAGATGCCGTTAAATACTGGATGCCGGTGGATCAATACATTGGCGGGGTGGAACATGCCATTTTGCATCTGCTTTATTCCCGTTATTTCATGCGGGTGTTAAATACCCTGGGGCTCATTGATTTCAAGGAACCGTTCACCCATCTTCTCACCCAGGGCATGGTGTGCAAAGAAACTCTTACCTGTCCGGAACACGGGTATCTTTACCCAGAAGAGGCACTTCCAGCGGGTGAGGGGTTTAAATGTGTAAAATGTGACAGTGATGTTGAAGTGGGCCGGGTTATTAAAATGTCCAAATCCAAGAAAAACGTCATTGACCCCAATATTCTTCTGGAAAAGTATGGGGCAGATATCACCCGGCTTTTCTGCCTGTTTGCCGCACCCCCGGAACGGGATCTGGAGTGGAATGATGATGGGGTGGAAGGGTGTCACCGATTTATCAACCGGGTGTGGCGTCTGGTGGATTTGTGCCAGGAAAATTGTGGCAACACCCCTGCCTATGACGGCCCCATGGAGGGATTGTCAGATGATGCAAAAAAACTTTACCGCAAGGGTCACCAGACCATTAAAAAAGTCACAGACGACATTGAGGACAGCTTTCATTTTAACACGGCCATCAGTGCAGTGATGGAGCTTGTCAATGCCATGTACAGTGCCGAACTAAACAGTGATGATGACGGTATGAAAGGGGTGGCAGCCTTTTGCATGGAAAATATTGTGCTGCTGCTGTCCCCCATTGTGCCCCATTTTGCCGAAGAGTTGTGGCAGCGCATGGGGCATGATGCCAGCATTGTGGATCATGTCTGGCCCCGGTACCGGGCAGATGCCCTGGTCAGCGATGAAATGCTCATTGTGATTCAAGTGAATGGAAAACTCCGGTCAAAATTTACCATTCAGAAAGATGCCGATGACGAGGCCATCAAAGCGGTGGCCCTGGCCGATGAAGCGGTGCTTAAACATATTTCTGACAAGACCATTCGAAAGGTGATTGTTGTGAAGAAAAAACTTGTCAACATTGTGGTGTAATATGGAACAAAAATTTTATCCATTGCCCCGGAGTCTTTCAACCACTTTCTCATCCATTGCAGATCTGGTGGGAAATAAAGAAGTTAGAAAACCTTTGGGGTATCTCATATGTCTGATTGCTCTGCTCCTGGTGGGGGGCTGTGGATATCATATCCAGGGAAACACCTCTCTCCCCACCGGGATTAAGGCCGTTCATGTAACTTTGTTTGAAAACCGCAGTGGTGAGTCTGGTGCAGAAAATACATTTACCAATGCCTTTATCAAAGAGTTGCTCATGAAAACAAATGCCCAGGTCACCGATGAATCCCATGCCAGGGGATTTATCACCGGGATTATCCGTTCCATATCCGTGGGGGATCTAACTCGATCCTCTGATGATGCTGTTCTCCAGGGACAGGTTCGGGCCACCATGGATCTGTCCATGACGGATGATAAAGGGCATGTGGTGTGGGAGGTGAAGAGGTATAGTGATTATAAGGTTTATACCGCATCCAGTTCCAATGCCACTGACGAGTCTGCACAACAAGAAGCAGTTAAAGAGATTGCCAAGCGTCTGTCTGAAAGACTGGTCAGCGCCATGGGAGACCAGTGGTAATCTCTTTTTTTCAGCATAGAATATGAAGCGGTGTCTAAAACAAAAAGGCGTGGTATATCAGGATATTAATTCCCGATTCACCCGCCTTTAAATTTTGCAAGAAACGGCTTTGGTTTAGTTCAGGGTCTTGTAAAGCCTTGAAATCTTACGTGCAGCAGTGTTTTTATGAATAACCCCTTTTTTAGCCGCTTTGGCAATGCTGGACTGGGCAGCTTTGAAAAGCTCCTGGGCGTTATCATTACCCTCTTCCTGGGCTGCAGCCTGAACTTTTTTAATGGTGGTATTCATGGCAGATCTTGTGGATTTATTTCTAATACGTCTGTTTTCGCTCTGTTTTGCACGTTTTAATGCGGATTTATGATTGGCCAACTTGTTTTGAACTCCTTCATTTATATTATTAATTTAATAGTAATTCCATAAGTTTTGAATTAAGTAATCTAATTATATTCGTGTTTTTTGTCAAGGGAAAAGTGATGGTATCAGATGAGAAACGGAAACTTTCCAAAATGTTTTCCGGGATATTCACCATTGGAACAGCCACTCTTGTCAGTCGGATTCTCGGATTTATCCGGGATGCCATTGTGGCCATGCTTTTTGGTGCGGGGCTGTATTCGGATGCTTTTTTCATGGCATTCAGGATTCCCAATCTTTTGCGGAAATTTTTTTCCGATGGGGTGCTGAGTCTCTCCTTTATTCCAGAATTTACAAAATCTCACACCCTTGAGGGTAAAGAAAGGGCCTTTGACATGGCCCGCTCTTTTTTTTGTATAATGTCTTTTGCCGGGGTGCTGCTGGTTGTGTGCGGTATTTTATTTACACCGGGGGTGGTCTCCACCATTGCCCCGGGATTTGTTGCCCACCCCCAGAAGTATGATCTCACCGTGGCATTGACCCGAATCATGATGCCCTATGTGGGTGCTATCTTTCTCATGGCCGTTTGCATGGGTATATTAAATGCCTTGGGTCACTTTGCCGCTCCCGCTGTGGCCCCCATTGTTTTTAATCTGGTGATTATTTTTTTTGCCTTGGTTTTATCCCCGCTATTTACCTTTCCGGCGGTGGCCCTTGCCTGGGGGGTGACCCTGGGAGGGGTGCTTCAGCTATTGCTGCAATTGCCCTTTATTCATGCCAAAGGATTTCGATTTTTAAAGCGTTGTCCCATGATGAGTCCCGGTGCAATGAGGGCTGCCAAAACCATGCTTCCCGCCATGGTGGGGGTGGCTGGGTATCAGATTAATGTACTCGTGGTCACCTTTATGGCATCTCGCCTGGGGGACGGGAGTATCTCATACCTCTATTATGCCGATCGACTGGTTCAGTTTCCCCTGGCATTGTTCACAGTGTCTGTTTCCACGGTGATATTCCCCCGGTTGGCCTCATCTGTTGCCAGCAATAGACAAGGGGATGCCGCAGACCTGTTTTTCCGGGGGCTTCAGGTGGTTTTTTTTATTACCCTTCCTGCCATGGCCGGGCTGATGGTGTTGCGAAGGCCCATTGTGGCCCTTCTTTTTTTTCAAGGGGAATTTCAGATGACAGCGGTGCTTGAAACCAGCGCTGTTTTATTTTTTCTGTCCATGGGGTTATGGGCTTTTTCCGGTACCCGGCTTTTTGGATCTCTTTTTTATGCATTCTCAGATATTAAAACCCCTTTTATGGCAGGAATATGTGCTATTGGGGTCAATATGGTGCTGGGGTGGGAATTAATGAAAACCATGGGACACAGTGGTCTTGCGCTTTCTTTATCTGTTTCTGGTGCCGTTAACCTCATGATTCTTCTCTGGAAAGCCAATGCCTATTTCAGCGTGTCTGTTCGGCAAAAAATGGGGGTGTCCTGTGTAAAAGCCCTTATTTTTTCCGGGATCATGTATGGGGTGGTGGGGGGGGTTGCTGCCCTGGCCTGTCCCCGGCTGGATGCAGGGAAACTTTCCCTGTTCATGGGGGTGTTTATTTCCATCATGTCCGGGGTGGTGGTGTATGTGGGATTGTTTTTTGTCGGGGGCCAGCGGGAATACCGCAGAATTCAAAAATGGATCCAAGGAAGTTAAAAAAATGGCACGATTTAATACATCCGGGTTTTACCTTGCCATGCTGGCTTTGATTGTACTTGCCGTATATATGGTTTGGGGGAGCAATGGGTTCATGGTTTTGGTCAGCCTCAAGGATGAGGAAGCCCGGGTATTGAAAAAAAATCAGGATATCATGCAGGAAAATCAGCGTATTGAAACAATCATTACCCGTCTGAAGCATGATGGCACATACATTGAGCATATTGCAAAACATGAGTTTGGTCTGGCCGGAGAGGAAGAGTTGATTTTCAGGTTTGAACCCAAGGGGCCTGGGCAACCAGGGACAATGGGTTCAAACAATTGAATGTAGTTTTCAGGGGCATGGTATCCGTGATCATGGAGCCCCTTCTTAAAACTTAAAACCGAGTCTGGAGCTGCTTGCAGAAATAAAAACATTCAAGCCTGTTTAGCGCATGTAGTCACCACAGTCTTGCGTTGTCAATATATAGTGCTGTCACGTTCGGAAAAGTTATTTTTGCAAAACCCTCTGTAATTAATTATTAATAAGATTGCGCAGCTTTCCAGAGCATTTAAAGGTAACCACCCGCCTGGCAGGCAGATTCATCTCCTGGCTGGTGGCAGGATTGCGGCCTTTTCTGGATTTTTTTTCATTGACACAGAATTTCCCAAACCCACTGATCATGACGTCTTCGCCTTTTTCCAGGCTGCCTTTGATGATTTCCAGGAAATCTTCCATGATGTTGTATGAAGTGGTTCTTGAAAGATCAAGTTGTTTTTGAATTTTTTCTGTGATTTCCGTTTTTGTCAATGCCATGTTTCAACTCTCCTGGATCAAATAAGTATTTTGATTTTATAGATAAATATCATTTAATTTTGGCCAACGATACTTTAAATCCAGTCTGTTTGTCAAGGGAATTGAGGTACTTGATCATATAACCGCCACGGGCAGCCGTAGGGGGCTCTGCTATCGGCACTCCGATGCTGGATGCTGTATTCTATTTTATATGAAAATGAAGTGTCCAAGTAGCCTCAGCAGAGCCCCCGGGGAGGGGTAATGGAACAGACCAATTGGGCTGTCTAACAGTTCCGGGTCGCTTCCATTACCCCTCCCCGGGGGCGGCATACAGCTATTTGGCTCCGCGTCTACGACCCTATATTCGTTGTGTCCAGCAGGACATGCCCGTTATAAAAATTGGCAGGCTTGATAACAGCATTCCGTGCATTGATGCTACTGTGGCCCGCTGGATTCAGATGATGATTATGCATCCATCTCATAGGCATCGCTCATGCTAAGCACATGATTCTGCCATACCCGCTGGAATCGTTCCAGATCCGTCACGGGTTTTTTGATGATTTTCAGGCATTGTTCCATCTGTTCGTCTGTGGAGCTGCTCTTGGTGTAGAGTTGGAGGGCATGCTTGGAGAAATCTTTTACCATGAAATCAAAGATTTGATCCACAATATCATCTTCTATTTTAAGGAGAAGGGCATTTTCAATGATCAATTGACCATAGACAACCAGGGCAAAGAGTTCTCCCAGAATCAAGAGAAAATCAATATCCTTTGTCTGGGTTTTTTCTGGCGGGGCATTGACCAAGAGTTCTTTCAAGGCGTTGATCTGCTCCTTGAAGAGGGTGAGATTGGGCAGATCCA
>CAYSSE010000020.1:0-29732 GCA_964433355.1 uncultured Desulfocicer sp. | reverse complement strand
CTCAAGACGCTTTATTTACAATTGTTTTGTCTTGTTTGATAAGAGCCGCACCCTTATAAAAAGATAAAAATCCTTCCGTAACAGGAGGAATAGATGTGATTTCAACAAGCAAGCCCGTACGATTCGTTGTCTGAGCATCACTAATGGGAAAACTGACAACCTGATCCACAGCATTTTCATTGATTGCAATGGTGGCATCGGGCACAGAAGGCGCGGTGTTTACCTCACCGATACTCAGGGTAACGGAAGTGACAACCGTACTTCCCGCACCGTCACGCAGGGTGACCTCAAAAGTGTCCGAAGTCGAAACGCCGCCATCATGGGTATACTTTAGATTGCCGATGTTTAACTGGGAAACGGTGGAACCCACTGCCACCGGGCCATCGTTTAGAGTGAGGGTGCCGTTGGCCGGAAGGGACGTAATGCTGTATATCAGTTGCTGCGCCTGGTTGTCCGGATCCGTGGCGTTGAGCACAGCGGTGGAAAAGGTCAGCGATCCACCCTGGGACAGGGAGCCGCTTTGCGCTGAAATAGTGGGCGCATCATTGACAGGGGTCACATTGATACTCAGGGTGCGGGTTTCCGTGCTGCCAACACCATCCACTATATCGGTTACTGTGTAATTTATGGTCAGGGGAGTCCCGGTAACGGTGGGTTCTGATCCGTCATGGGTAAAGGTGATAAGATTCTTATCAATGTCGTCCTGGGTAAAGGTGTTGTTATCGGATGTGTTAAGTGCAATTCCACTATTTTTTAGAGTGCCTGCTGCGGGTAGACCCGTTAAGGTATATACGATCTGGGCAGGATCTGCCTCCTCATCCGTAATCTCCAATATCGCTGATGTCAGGGTGGCGCTCCCTCCTTCACTGACTGTCAGATCTAAATCCGGATTCACTTCCAAGGGATCATTGATCGAAGTAACGCTGATGGTCATAGCCGTGCCGGTACTATCAATATCCAACGCACCGCTGTTGACAGCCGTTGTCACTGGTACGTTCGGATCGGTGGTGAACACCCTCGGAATTGCTGTGTTGCTGTCATCAATGGCATGCACCGTCAATGCGCCCACGTCACCGCTGAATTGCGCTTTTGGAAGAAAACGAATCTGGGAATTGGCATCAAGCAGCAAGGCGGCGGTTGGAGAGACAGCACCAATCGCATTCCAGGTTACTCCGTCATCCAGGGAGTATTGCCAGGTACCGTTGGCGGCATCAGCGGCATCAAAACTCACGGCAATTCCTGCCAGCGCATCCGTATCCACATCACTGAAGTTATCAAGCAGACTGCTCACCGTCTCACCAGCCGGATTGTTGTTATCCTCATCAATGGTAGTCATGGCGGCAGCACCGGTGACAGGGGCATCATCCACAGGTGTCACAGAGACCGTAATATTTTCACTGTCTGTTTTACCACCACCGGCAGGCGTATCATTGATGAAAACCGTGATGATGTCGTCTCCGTTAAAATTCGTGGCCGGGGTATAGGTCAGGTTGTTCAGGGCCGTATTTATATTGGCAAGGGTGCCCTGCACGGTGACGGTGGCAGAGCCGTTGGTGGTGCTGTTTTGGAAGGTTAGATTACTTACAGAGCTGAGGGTAATGCTTCCCCCCTGACTGGTGCTCACGGTGACCTCCACGTTGGTATCACCGGCATCTGTATCTGCAAGGGAAACACCGCTGATGATCAAACCGCCGACTGCATCCTCGGCAACGGTCTGCACTCCGTCGGGCACAGTCACCACTGGGGGCTCGTTAAAGGCATCAACTGTGATGGTCATGGTGCTTTGGTTGCTCTCAGCGCTTGCCGCATCAATGGCCGTAAAATCAAAAGTGATATCACCGGTATAGTTCTCAACCGGCTCAAAGGTCATGTTGGTGGCCTTGAAAACGGTGATCATATCCCCGGCAGCCAGCGGGTCACCATCCGCATCTTTGAGTATCCCTTGCGTTGCAGCATTGGGAATATCAACAATTTTGTATTGGGTGACAACGGCATCCGACGTATTATCGGCACCAGCGTCCACATCATCAGATGAAAGAGAAAAGGTCAGGGGTAGGTTTTTTTGTACCGATTCGGTTAAGCCAATGGTGGTTGGTGCATCGTTAAGGGGGTTGATGGTGGTGCTAAGATTGCTGGTGTTGGTACTGATATCGGTGGTGCCGTCGTCTGATGATGAAGCATCTGAAGATGTCGTTGTGCCGGTGTTAATATTTACGGTTCTGGTAATGGTACTGGTTGTAAAATCCCGGCCTGTACTGTCTGCACTGTCATCAATAGCATGAACCGTGAGATTGCCTGGATCTCCGTTGTAGTCGTCTGCAGGGTTAAACCGAAGCTGTGTAGCTGCATCCAGCAACAAAGCACTGTTGGCACCCACAGTGCCTATATCGGTCCAGGCCCCACCAGAGACTTTGTACTCCCAGGTGCCCTGGGCTGAATTACTGCCGTCGGAGGTGATGGCAATGCCGGAAAAGCTGTCGATGACATCTGCATCGTTATACAAACCCCCCAAAAGAGTGGTAATGGAATCGCCGGAAGGATCACTGTCTTCATCCGCTGAAGTAAGGGTTGCGTTGCCGCTCAAGGTGGGAGCATCCGCCTCCGGGGTGATGGTGACGTTAAATTCAGTGAAATCAGTCCAATCGGTATTGGTGCTGCTGATTTGAGAACTATCCTGATCCACCCGAACCACTATGGTGGCGGTTACATTGGAATCCGTTTCCGGTACATAGGTCAGCTCACCAAGAAAGGTGTTGATGGCAGAGAGGCTACCCACGGCACTGAGGGATGAGGATGGGGTTCCGTTGTTCCGAGAGATGCCTCCCGAGCCCTTCTCAAGGAATACCTCGACGATCATGTCGAGGTCTGCATCACCTGCATCACCCTCGCTGGCTACAACCACGCCTATATTAAAGGTGCCCCCTTCGGTAATGGTTTCATCAATCGGATCATTTAGGGAGATCTCTCCCAAAAGCCCCCCAACTCCCCACTGGGCGATAGTGTCATTGAGGTTCTCTTGCTCAATTTCTCCCACCCGAGCTTCCAGATCCCAGTCCCCACCCAGGGCCGTGTCACCGGTGGGATCATCAGATGCCGCCACATCGGCTCCGGTCAACTGTGATAACTGGTTAATAAAGTCAACCCCCAGGGCATCTTTGGCAATATTACATCCATACAGCAGGATGTCTGCATTCGTAGTCAGGTGATCCGCCCAGGAGGCCATGTCCAGATGAAATACACCAGAGATGCTCGTACTGTCCACAGTGTCTGATCCCAGGGTGAACATGCCACTCTCTCCATGGGAAAAAACAGAAACACTGTCCACCCCATCAGATTGTGCAAGGTATTGGGTGATAATTTCCACGCCACTGTCATTGGAATCCACCAGAACCACGGTGGCTCCGCTTTCATATTGCTTTGCAATGATCTCATAATCTTCAACCCGGGTATCTATAAACACAAGGTTTGTGCTTGAGTCATCCGGGGTATCAGGTAAAACGCCCACATCATTGGATAGGGTAAAAAGGGTGCTGCTTGATAAAAGCGCTGTTTCAGATATAGTTTCAACAGAGTCCACCGAATTTATTGAAATTTTATCAGAAGAATCCCCCGCTTCATCAGAGTCCGGTAAAGAAGACGCGCGGCTGTCAGGTTGAGTGAATTGAAGCAAAAGAGTGGTATCCGTCAAAGTAGTGACACCGGTAATATTCTCTAATAGCTGGGCAAAGTCACTGCCCGATACAGTTTGAGACATAGGTGTTCCATTGAGACAGATAACGCCCTGTGAAGCAAGTGCGTCCGACCACAAAGCAATGGCATCGGTATTGACCAACAATTCATCGGTGTTAGTTGCGGATGTCCCCAACAATCCACCCTCTGAAGTGTCAAGGGGGATGATGTTTACCGATTCAATGTTCTGGGCCTGGTCTAAAACCTTGGAAATCTGTGCGATTCCATCCTGGTGGGGCTGCAGGGGGACAATCAGGGTTGATGGGGGGATGTTATTTTGAATCTGCTCCATGAACGGATGCCGGGCGTCAATAAAAAATATGTGAGTGGTATCCGCATCCGGTGAGGGGGTATCCATTTGCGTGGGCGTGAACAGCGGCTGGAGTTGAAAATCAGAATCGGCATCCATGCCTCCGTCATTGTCAGAAAAGGGTAAAGATGAATTATCTATCTCATTAGCGTCTTGCGTATTATCAAACAAGACCTGGGAACTATCTGACGAATAGAATGCCGAAGAATCGTCATTATCATCGATATTGTTTTCTTCAATGGAAAGACCCATTGCTGCATCCAACACAATGCGAGGCTCCAGAAGAAACATTTGACTGTGAAACAGTTGACCCTGTCTGGCTTCACTTTGCGTGTTGGTATTTGCGCCTTTTGCCAAACCGTCAACTGGATATTTTGCCATATTTTAATTTCCCTATTTTCAGAATTGATCCATACTAATTAATTTGGAAGCAAGTAATATACCGATCATTCTTTTTATGTTTTTTGGTTTATAACTCTCGGTTCGATAGCCATCATAACATGCTGTAATCTAAATATAATTTTATTTGGATTTTTTATTTGTTATTTTTTTATGTCAATAAATTCAATTTGTTATAAAAAAATGGTCGAACCGATGGTTATAAATTTTTATTGGCATTAAACATGCGGTGTTATGCCCAAACCCTACTTTTTAAATGATTAAAGTTATTTTTGACTCATCCCTTAACCAATTACGGGGTTGGTCACAAGATGGGCAGCTATACGGGAACCGAATATATATCATTGCTAAATATCTGTAACTACTGACTTTATTTTTAGATTAAAAAAAATTTTATAAGACGTCAATATAAACTATTTGCAAAGGGAAATCAACCCATTCATTTTGATTGAAACAAGGGCTGTCCTGGCTATTCAGCATATTTTATGGACAATACTTGCATTATAAATTCAATCATCGTATCTTTTGGTTGAGTATTACTTTTGACTTTCATTTTCCCCTTTGGGCACGTTTCCATTTGATCATAAAAAATGGGCATCCTTCAAATCTGCTTTACACTTTTTTAGTGCATTCCCCATTTGCAGGGTTTTTTCCCAAAAGACTGTAAAGTATTTCTATGGTCAGATGAAGGATGCCAAAAAATGCAATAAAATAAATCTGATTCCTAAAGCCAACAATTTAGTGAGCAAAGCCAAGGAGGCAAAATATGCAGATATCCCCAGAAGAGAGCACACGCAAACAAGAGACAATACAGTACAAAATTGATGATCCTGCCCTGGATTTTGTCATGGCAAAAAACAATGTCAAAGAAATGGTAAAAACCACCTATGGCAATGCCATGATTCTATCATGGAAGGATGGTACCACAGGACATTTTTACCCCACTTTTGCATGTGGGGACGGCAAAATAGATGTGGAACCATGGATTTATTACGCCCAGGCAAGGGGGGCAAATCTTACGGTGAACGTTAATGACGGAACGTATATTTTCATGATACTTATCCTGTAATTTGATAATACGTTTTTGGGGGTCGCTCATACATGTGGCCAGTCATCATAATTTGGTGGGTCAAGGGGGGAAAATGCTATTTTCTGGTCAAATGAACGGCCCGGTAAAAGGGTGTATTACAGAAATTATTCTGATGATCGCTATTATTGTCGGCCTTTTACACCAGCCCTGCCAGGCTGGAGTAAATCCATCTGATCTACCCGGGGTATTGCAGCCATGGGTAAAATGGGTACTCCACGACAAAGAAAAACAGGTCTCATGCATTCCCCATTATAATGATGCCCAAAACCTTGAATGTAGCTGGCCCAGCAGGTTAAACATCTCCCTTGGCGATAAAGAGGGACAATTTGGCCAGTCATGGGAGGTTCACCATGACACCTGGATACCCCTTCCCGGGCATGCCGGTCAGTGGCCCCTTAATGTGCAGGTGAACAACGCCCCTGGTCTTTTAATGAGGCACAACC
Organism: uncultured Desulfocicer sp.; assembly: GCA_964433355.1. Classification (GTDB taxonomy): domain Bacteria; phylum Desulfobacterota; class Desulfobacteria; order Desulfobacterales; family Desulfobacteraceae; genus Desulfocicer. The sequence continues at coordinate 23,761 of CAYSSE010000020.1, read as the reverse complement.
AGGCCCCTGCCATTCATCTGCCCCCCGGCCAGTATCGTATCACCGGCAATTTCAAATGGCAGACAATGCCTGAATACCTTAAGATCCCCCCCCAAACCGGCCTTTTTTCCCTGCAAATTAATGATCAACCGGTTGAGTTTCCCCATCTGGATACGGCAGGACGACTATGGTTAAAGAACACCCAAAAGGTCAAAAAAGAGGCAGATCGACTCAAGGTGGAGCGCTTTCGGAAAATTGAAGATGATATTCCCCCCCGGATGACCCTGTACACCACCCTGGAAATTGCGGGAAAGGCCCGGGAAATAACCCTGGGCCCCTTATATGATCCCACTTTGTTTATTCCCCTTTCCCTTAAAAGCGACCTACCCTCCCGTCTTTCCCAGGATGGTACCCTGCGCCTCCAGGTGAGGCCTGGCAGATATGATTTTACCTTGGTATTACGCTATTTAAACACCCTGTCACAATTGACATTTAACGGGAATGAACCCCAGTTCCAGCCCGACCATGAGATATGGTCCATAGTCCGTCGTCCCCAATTGCGCATTATGGAGATTTCCGGGGTGCCCCCGGTGGATCCCCGCCAGACATCCCTTCCCAAAGAATGGCAAAATTATCCCGCATACCGCATACGGCCCAATGAACAGATGATTTTTAAAGAGATAAAACGTGGAGATCCCATGCCAGCACCCGACAGTCTCACACTGGACAGAACCCTGTGGCTTCGATTTGACGGATCAGGATATACCATTAAGGATAAGATAACCGGTCGTAAAAACAGTGATTGGCGATTGGAAATGGATCTGAATATAATTCCCGGAAAGGTCACCGTGGACGGGATGGAGCAGTTGATCACCCAAAGAGCGAGCACGGACAAACCCGGTCTTGAACTCAGAAAAGGCATACTGAACCTGACGGCGGAAAGTAGTTTTGACAAGGGCATTTACCAGATACCCGCCACCGGATGGGATCATGATTTTAGTCAGGTGACAGGACGATTGAACCTGCCCCCGGGATGGAAATTGCTTCATGCCGGAGGTATTGATAAAATTCCGGGAACCTGGCTTAAAAAATGGACCCTGCTGGATTTTTTCGTGGTACTTCTTTTTACCATTGCCACGGCAAAACTCTTTTCTCTGCCCCTTTCCCTGATGGGCTTTGTTACACTGGTTTTGATTTTCCACGAGCCCCTTGCCCCCCGATATGTGTGGCCAACCCTTCTGGTGGGAATTGCCCTGCTTAAACACCTGCCCCCGGGTAAGCTAAGAAAAACCATTAAAATTCTCCATGGGATAGTGGTGTTAAGCCTAATATTCACTGCCATTCCCTATGCCGTCAATACCCTTCGGGTGGGCATCTATCCCCAGCTGGAAAAGCCCTGGATCTCCATGAACACGGATGGCGCTCTTCAACCCGTTGCCAGACACAGTCAAAATGATGAAATCCAGGAATCCATGTCAGTGCAGGATAGCGAACCCTATCGTCTGGGAAGCCTTAACAAAGCTCGGAAAATGGCAGCCCCGTTATTATCCAAGGGCAGCGCTCCTGTTGTGCCTGTTCCCCGTCCCATGAAAATAATGGTGGATCCCGATGCCATGACCCAGACAGGTCCGGGGCTTCCCCGGTGGCAGCCCTTTACAACACTGCCATTTAGCTGGTCAGGTCCCGTGGAACCGGGGGAATCGGTAACCTTTACCCTTATAAGTCCAGGGGTGAACCGTTTTCTTGCCTTTTTACGTGTGGGGCTAATGGCCCTTTTGGCAGCAGGATTGCTGGGTGTTACCTGGAAAAGAAAAAAAGGATTTTCCTGGGTCGGTACCGAAGTGGTGCTCTGCCTGGTGTTGATAGCCCTCATGGGCAATGCGCCCCCCTGCCATGCCACACAGATCCCCTCCCCTGAAATGTTGCAAACTCTCCAGGAGAGACTACTTGAACCCCAGGACTGTTTTCCCGCCTGTGCCGACATGGGTGCGGTGACTATTAATATTGATTCCAAGGAGCTTTCCCTGGCCCTGGAAATAAACGCCCAGCTGAATACAATGGTGCCACTGCCCGGCCATGCCCGCCACTGGTTACCGGGTAAAATTTTGTTAGATGGTCTTGAATCCCAGGCCATTTTCAGGGAAAATGAGATTCTGTGGATGATGATCCCAGCAGGCTCCCATGAAATTGAACTCCAGGGAAGGCTGCAAAAAAGAAATTCACTCCAGCTCTCCTTTCCCTTAAAACCCCATGTGGCTTCGGTGACGGCCCAAGGATGGTCGGTGCAGGGCCATAATCTGGACGGCACTCTGGATGGATCTCTCCATTTTACACGCATATCAACGGCAAAAGAACCTCTGGACGAAATTATAGAAACCGGTGTTTTACCCGCCTTTGCCCGGGTGGAACGTCACATTGTGCTGGGAAAGGAGTGGCGGGTGGAAACCACCGTACATCGGATGACCCCAGCAGATAGTGCCATGGCATTACATCTTCCCCTGTTGCCCGGTGAATCGGTGATCACCCAGGGGGTAACGGTGAAAAAAAATCAAGTTCTGATGAACATCAATGCAGGTCAGACCCAATTTAAATGGAGTTCTTTTCTGGAACCCGTTGATACCCTGGTGCTGTTACATGAAAAAACCTGGAACTGGACAGAGGTGTGGACACTGGATGTGGCCCCTCGATACCATGTGGAAACCCACGGCATACCCGTAATTCTTCACCAGGTCTCCCAGCGCTGGATGCCCACATGGCACCCCTGGCCCGGAGAAAAGGTGGCTCTAAAAATCTCCCGACCCACAGCCATCAAGGGTAACACCCTGACCCTGGAAAAAAGCCATCTGGTGCTCAGGCCGGGTCAGCGAACCACACAGGCCAGCCTGTCCCTTGAAATGAAAAGCACCCAGGGGGGACAACATACACTGCAACTGCCGGAAAATGCCAGATTGGAGGAGATTAGAATTGATGGAAAGGTGCAGTTGATTCGCCAGGAAGGCCGCTCTGTCACTCTTCCTGTGGCACCGGGAACACATACTGCAGCACTCAAATGGCGCGAAGCCCGGGGCATGGGGGTGTTTTATCCCACCTCCGATGTTGACCTTGGCCATGCCAGTGTCAATGCCAGTGTGGATGTGCATCTGCCCGGGAATCGTTGGCCCTTGTTTATGGGGGGTGAACCCCTCACAGGACCTGCGGTTCTCTTCTGGTCAGTTCTTTTTGTGGTGGTGATCATCAGCGCCGGATTGGCCCTGTCAGGGCTAACCCACCTGCGATTCTATCATCTTTTTCTGTTGGGCTTAGGCATGTCCATGAGCAGCCTTGGTGCCTGCTTTTTTGTGGGAACCTGGCTTGTGGCCATGAAGCGGAGACAAAAAAACATGACAAATGTGCCCACAGAAACATCAAAGAAAAAACGATTTAACCTGATTCAGGTAGGGCTTGCCGCCCTTACTTTTGTTGCTGCCGGATCTCTTTTATCCGCTGTTTCCCAAGGGCTTTTAGGGCATCCAGACATGAATATCATGGGAAATGGTTCAAGTGTCAGCTTGCTCAGATGGTATCATGATATCAGTGTCAGCACCCTGCCCGTGGCCTGGGTTATCTCCATTCCCATGCTTTGCTATCGGCTGGCCATGTTGGCCTGGGCACTGTGGATTTCATTTGGGCTAATTGGGGTTGTCAAATGGGCATGGCAGGTCTACACAAGCCCTATACTCTGGTATGATTTACCGCGAAAACCGTTTCGACTGAAAAAACCAAAACCCATAAAAGACAAACAAACAAAAACACGTGAAGATTCGCTTTAAGGAATGAGTCCGAAATAACTCCCACGGGCAGACCTTATTCTGACCTTGATCTGCCCACAACTAAGCATAAAAATCTGTCAGGTTTGACAGGACTTTCTTATAAAACCTACATGACCTTCCGGACACAACGAATATTGAAAATGGTATCATGCCGCCCTCCCCCGACGGGCAATGGGCCCGGCCGGAACCGTAGACGGCCCAATTGGCCGGTTCCTATTACCCATCGGGGGAGGGCTCTGCTGAGGTTGCCCGGAAATTTTGTTTTCTAATAAAAAAATGGTCGAAACGATGGTCTTAGTTTTACCATAACAAGTGAATGATGGACATCGCTAACAATATAATAAAGGCATGTTTCTGATGCTTTTGAAACCACGATATACGAATCAAACGGGTACCTACCTGACCTCCCATGATAACGCCGCTACAGGTTGCAAACAACAAAGAGGTTCCCTGGGGCCAGGATGATTTCCCCAACCAGACACTCATACAAACTAAAAAAAGATAAAACAAAATCGTGATAAACATGATGAACAGGCCGGTGGCCACGGCCCTGGAGGTGGGCATATTGAGTTTGAGCGTCATGTGGGGGATAAGCCAGTCCGTATTGCCGATACTCAAAAAACCTGTGAAAAATGAGGAGAGAATGACTACAGGATAGCTTTTACGGAAGGGATGTATGGTATCAGTATCAGAGCCTGCCTCTTTGTAAGCATCTGGATCGGGGGTGGTGTTAAGGGATTGAATGGTTCTCATCAACAGATAGCCTGCAATGAGCAAAAAGATATAGAGCAGGAATCGCTCATAGGCCATGGGCATATAAAAGCCTACCAAAAAACCCATGGTCAGACCTAACAGTGCCATGGGAATAAAGGCTGCTGCCGTTTTCATATCCACCATCCCGTTAAAAAAATAGGTTAAAGAGCCTGTGCCCTTTCCGGCAATCTGGGTAAATATGGAGATGGTAACCGCCTCAGAAGGTCTGATATCTAAAAAAGTCAAAACCGGTATCCACAGAACACCTGCCCCTAACCCCGTGAACATAACCATGGATCCCACGGCAATGGCCAGCAGATGAACAAACATAAATTTGGAAAAGCCCAATGGGATTCCTGAGTCCAGAAAAAAACACAGAAAAAAAACATATGCTGCGTCGGCCAAGATCCAGAAGAGCAAGTATCTCGGGGCTTTGAAAAGCTGAAACCATACTTTCATTATTTAATAATCCTCTTGTTTCCGCGCTTCACCAATCCCAGGTACTTTCCATACTGCTTTGCAATGAACACCAGGGTAATAAAAAATGCCGAAAACCGCACCAGATGCCAGACCCACCACATTCCGTTCCAGGGACTTGAAAATGGAAAAATCATAGCTGCAATTCCAAACAGATACGCCAGGCAGGCAAAAAGAAGATCTCGACGGTTTCCTTGTAACCGGTAAATCTGGTAAAATTTGAATACAGAAATAAAAAATAGAAGGCTTGTTGTTAAATTGATCAGGACTGCAGCCATGGTAAAGCCACCGTCAAACAGTGGCATAATTTTGGGTACATCGTCTGGAAACAAAAGCGCCCTCAACCCTATTGAAACCGACAGGGCAATAAATCCAAAATAGATGAAACGCAGTTCATAAAGGCTTCCCAGCCGCCGTCCCTTGCTGAACCAGACCAAAGCAAAGAAAAAACTACCTGACAGGCTGGCTACGCTGTGAAGAAAAATAAAGGAATCACCAAGTTGGCTTATGGCATGGGCTGTATCAAGCACACCCATGCTTGCAAATCCTGTTGCCAGCATAACAAGGTGGGCATCCAGTTTATCCTGGGACTGGATGAACAGCACCATAGAAATCAGGCAGGCTGTTATCCCTCCAAGAGTTTCTATGGTTGAATGTAACTGAATATGCTGCCACTGCCAGGGATAAAGCCTGTCAAATAGACCTAAAAGCCCCGCAGCCAGGGCCAGCGCTGTAATCAATAATATTCTTCCAGGTGTAGAAAACATTGGGTTAACGTCCTTTGTAAATAGAACCTCGATTAACGGTATTTTTTTGGATACTTCATATCTCAAAAGTCCTAATCTTGACAAGCCGGAACCAAAAAAATTTTCTGATTCTCTTGCCAAAATTTTTGAGCCCGGCCACCATTAGCGATATCATCGGTTCGATCATCTTTTATTGGGCATTCCATGAGAACAGTCCACACCTTTTTGCCCTCTAACCCGGGGGACTCATTCCGGGCCACAGGAGTTCAGCTCCAGCACACCACCTGCCACCCACTCAAAATCAACAAAAGGCTTGACAATCAAGGCTCATCGGGTATAGAAAAAGACATCTCATCACCATGGAAGTGCGCGGCTTACTGGTGAGGCCCTCGGACTTCAAATCCGATGTGGGGCGCTAAAACCGTCCCGGGTGGGTTCGATTCCCATGCACTTCCGCCATTTATATCAATAAAATCAGCAGCTTACAGCTCAAGAATAGCCCTAAAAAGCGTCCAGACTTAGGATGGTTTTATCCTGATCCTGGATAAGTTTTATAGCTCTAAAATTAATTTCTTACCCGATTTTATTTTAAAAACTCCAATATCATCTCAACACCTTTACTATGGATAGCCCCCCTCGGCAGATCACAACATGTTTTTTCAGTCATTTGTTCCCGGCCGGATATGGATTTGATCAAATCCCGCTTAAAAGCCTTGGACAACCGTATAAAAGGAAAATAAAAAATATGATTGAAATAGAGAAAGGCAGCACCAATGTCTATGGGGATATAGGAAAACCGGATGCCGACAGGATGTTTGTAAAGGCAATACTGGCCTCAAAAATCGGGGAAATTATCCGCCAGAGAAAGTTAACCCAACAACGGGCGGCTGAAATTTTAAACATGCCCCAGCCCAAACTATCCGGCCTACTCCGGGGACAGTTCTGGGGGATCAGCGAGGCTAAAATGTTGACCTGTATGAATTTTTTGGGAAGTGATGTTGAGATTATTATACACACACCGGGATTGGATTATTCAAGGGGAGATACCCGGGTAACCTTTGCCTGATTTGAATCTATCCTGACACAGGGGATTCTTTATACCGCCATTTATATCAAGAATAGAAGAAAAAAGACCTGGTTCAAATTAATGACACCTCCATTTTTTCAATTATCAGGCTCTATCTGATAAGTCCCATCCAACCGCGCCCACATCTCTTCAAGTTTTTTATCCAGAATTTCAACTGCTTCATCATATTCATTCAGCGTTATTTTACCGGTTTTTAGTTGTGATTGAATTAAATATAATTCGTTGTCATACCATCTATCCGGATCAAAGTTATAAGTCATATCAATTAAACAAGCTCCATTTTAAAATGGTGTAAAAACTTCTTTCCCATCCTTTGCGTCAAATAAAATCTGGAATGCCTGATCTTCAAAATTAATAATTTAAACCTTAAAATGAGCGAATGGGGAGTTATTAATGTTCTTTTACGATTACTCACTCTTACCTGTTTGGATCTGTAAGAATAAATGCTTAATATTGATTAAAAAAACAACCACCGTTCAAACCTACGTGGTATAAAAGTTTGATATTTAAAAAAACATATGATTGTGATTGAAAAATCATGGGCCGACTTTTACAGGTTCATCAACATTAGCTTATTTGAAAAGGAGAAACAAATGAAAAAACATACACTTTTTATGCTGAATCCCTGGATGGAAGCAGATGGCCAGGGGCCATTTTATTGTCCAGGGTGTGGAGTTGTGGAAGGTTTTTTTGCCTATTCCATGGAGGTAAAAAATGCCATTAATATTGTTCTTGTAGATTTTCAAAGGCCCCGTCCAATGGTGATTAAACTATTGGGTGTGGAAAACCAGGGATGTCCGGTTCTGGTTCTTAACGGGGACGACGCGCCACCTGAAAACTCAAAAAAAAGTTTTTCCACCGGCAAGTTCTTCATTGATGATCCGGTGGAGATCTGTGATTTTCTGGGAAAAACATTTGATGGAGTCAGGCCCCATCCATGAATTTTCTTTTCTGGATTTGTTGGTAATGATTACATCCTCTGTTGTCGAAAAAATTGCAAAGACTGCGTCGGACAGCAAAAACTATCAATTGAAAAGGGAGGGAACTGTTGTAAAAAACACAAGGGTTCATCAATGATCACAGGCTATCCAAGAGGACAGGTACAGATCAGGCAGGCCGAAATTAGAACAAAGCCCAAACACATTATGTTTCACACATATAATCAGGAGTATTGCTATTGGCATTAAAACCGACCATTTATAAGTTAAAAATCACCTTAGCTGACATCGACACAGCTTACTACGATACACTCAGCTTAACCATTGCCCAACATCCTTCTGAAACCCTTGAACGAATGATGGCAAGGGTTCTGGCCTTTTGGTTTGCCCGTCTTACCCGGGAGGCCTACTCCCTTTTAGATTTGGTCTCATTTCTCACCACCGGAGAAAAAGAGACCCGGGCCTGGACCATCAAAAAAGGAACCAAGGCTCCCCAGGCTGCCGCCGTGATCCACACCGATTTTGAAAAACATTTTATCCGGGCTGAGGTGGTTCCCTATGAAGACTTGGTCGCTGCGGGTTCCTGGGCATCGGCAAGGGAGAATGGTAAATTGAGAACCGAAGGTAAGGGCTATGTATTCCAGGATGGTGAAGTTACTGTGTTTTTAACCAGTGCGTAAAAGTGATCACTAAGCCGTGGCAATCCAGATGGTGTGCCGTCCCCCCTTGTTGTTGGGTCTGGCAGAAACCGTGTGCACCCTGGCGTCAAACCCTGTAGATTTCAACCGTTGAGTAAAGGGTGCAGAATCCTTGGCAGACCACACGGCAAGTATTCCACCGGGGGTAAGGCGGCGCTTGAGCATCCCAAGCCCGACTCCATCATAGAGGTTATTGTTGCCTGCCTGGGTTAACCCTTCAGGGCCATTGTCCACATCCAGAATAATGGCATCAAAGGTCTGCTTTTCGGTGTTAAGATAATGAACAATATCCTGGGTGACAACTTCCACCCGGCCGTCTTTTACAGCATGATCACAAAGATGACCCAGAAACTGCTCATGCCATTGAACCATGGCTGGCAAAAGCTCCACTTGGATCACAGTGGCATGGGATTGTAAATGAATCAGGGCCGATGCCAGGGTAAACCCCATGCCCAGTCCCCCAATCACCACCTTTGCTCCCTGGCGGTTGGAAATGGGTTTACAGGCCAGTTTTGCCAGCACCTTTTCCGATCCGTTCATGCGGCTGTTCATCAGCTCCTGGCCATCCACCCGGATGGAAAATTCCTGATCCCGCTGGAGCAGAACCACCTCATTTTTGCCATCCGGTGTAGCCGTTGAATCCAGTTTTTTCCAGGGAATCATGAGGCCCCTTTGGATTTTAATTCAAGCAAAGCCACAGACTCAATGTGAAAGGTATGGGGGAACATATCCACGGGCTGAACCTCAATCACGTTGTAGTGTTCCTTGAGCATAAACAGATCCCTGGCAAGGGTGGCCGGATTGCACGACACATACACAATTTTTGCAGGCGCAATGTTAATCACCTGGTCCACCACATCCTTGTGCATGCCCACCCGGGGCGGATCAATGATCATCACATCACACCGCTTGTCAATTTCAGGCAGAACAGTCTTGATATCCCCCACATGAAAGGTGCAGTTTTCAATGCCATTGAGGGTGGCATTTCTACCGGCATCGGCCACAGCACTTTCCACAATTTCGATGCCTGTGACCCGGGCCGCATCCCTGGACAGCCAGATGGGGATGGTGCCAGTGCCGGAGTAAAGATCAATGACATGCTCCGTACCGGTCAAGGCCGCATAGTGGGACACCAGGGAATAGAGTTTTTCCGCCCCCCGGGTATTGGTCTGGAAAAAAGAGTTGGCTGACACTTCAAAGGTGAAATCACCCAGCTTTTCCCGAATACAGCGTTCCCCTCCCAGCACTTTTTCGTACTCTCCCGTGGCAACGCCTGCCTTTTTTGCCGTCACATTATTCACCACCGAGGTGATCTGCGGATATGTTGCCATGAGCTTTTCTGCCAGGGGAATCAGCACGGCATCGTTCTCTTCCTTTGTCACCAGGTTCACCATCCAGTGCCCATGGGCCGAGGAGCATCTGAGCATCACAAACCGCCAAAACCCCTGGTGGGTGGTCAGGCCATAGGCGGGTAGCCCCGAAGTCTTGATATATTCCCGGATATCTCCTAAAATTTGATTCCCAAGATCCGGTTGAATATGGCATTTTTTAATGTCAATGACATGGGCAAAGGTGCCCGGCACATGAAGTCCCAGCCCAAAGCCCTTGATAATATCAGGGTCTTCCAACTCTTCCGGGGTCAGCCAGCGGCGATCGGTGCAGGAAAACTCCATTTTATTTCGAAATTCAAAAATCTGATCCGATGGCACCACATCCTTCACGGGGATATCTTTTAAAAGCGCAATGTGCTCCAGGGACTCAGTCACATGATTTTTTTTGTATTCCAGCTGTTTCGCATAGGGAAGGGCCTGCCATCGACAACCGCCGCAGTATCCCGCATAATCACAGGGAGCCTCCTGGCGCAGGGGAGAGGGTTCAATGAGATCTATCAATTTCCCTTCGGCATATTTTTTCTTCTTTTTGGTGATCCTGACAAGGGCTTTATCCCCTGGAAGCGTTCTGTCCACAAAAACGGGAAATCCATCGGGTTTGGCAATCCCCTTTCCCCCAAATGCCAGATCAATGATGTCAAGTTCTGCTGTTTTTCTCTTCTTTATGGCCATGTGTCTGTTTTTTAAGCCCCACGCGTAAGGGGGAAAATAAAGAGGACAAACCAGATCATACTCCCGGCACATCCGCTCTTTCCCTGTTGAATAACTGCCATGGGCAGACCCAGGCGATTTCCCGGGGTCTGCCCACAACAAAAGAATGAAAGCCAATGCTTGGGTGTGCAAACACTCTCATATATAAAAACCTAAAATTATAAAGCATGTGTGCCATAAAAACAAGCATGAAAATAAGTAAGTTAAACGCCAACGACTAATTAATTTGTTTCCGAGGCGATAGGGGGGAGGGAGGGTGAATCTTCGGTTCCCAGAATCAACTCTTCATTAAAACTCACAGCATCTTCATCGCCATCAAGAAGAATTCTTATCAAACGAACCCGTAACTCCGGGGTGCCCCAATTTTCAAACAATAAAAACATATTATCATCGTCACTGTGGTTACAGGAGGATAATGAACCCACCATGTACTGGGTAAAAGAATGATTAAAATAAAGATCGGTGGTCTCTCTCAAATCCAGCTGATGGGTGTGGCCGCAAAAGACATCCCCTATTTTATGCTCCCGGATAAATTCTGTCAGGAGTAAGGAATTTTGGAGCGGTCCCTCATCCGTGGCCAGAATAGAGTGATGAATTAACATCATCGACTTATCATATTTCATCCGGCTGATCTTCTTTGAAATTTTCCTTAAAAGTTCCTCTTCAACAAATCCTTCATCTTCGGAAAGCTGATTGGAATCTATACAGATGATCAACACGATCATATCATCCATGGTGAGCAGCTTAGTATAATTAAGATCCGTGAAATTATCTTTTATTTTGGTGATATCCCGTTTTAAAAAAAGATTTTTTTTGGTGGTCAGTTCCGGTCTTGCGGGGGAGATGATCTCGTTGGTATAAATGTATTTCCTGAAATATTCATGGGATCGCATATTCCTTTTATCATGGTTCCCGATAATAGAAATAACGTTTTTGCAGGTAATGCCCTTTAAAAACTGTCCCGCATCCTGATATTCACTTTCCAGCCCATCAGAGGTACTGTCACCGGTATTAATGACGAGATCGGCATCATATGAGTTTATTTTTTCCAACAACAGCTCATCATTGCCTTCCCAATGGCGGGTTCCAAAATGCAAATCAGACATGTGTAAAATATTCATTTCAACTTTCCTTAAATTAGCGCCCTTTGGGCGGGCTTCTGTCTGGCTCAATATTTTGTTTTTTTTATATGAAAAGGTAGCCTCCACGGTTACCTAAGGCAGAGCCCCCGGGGAGGGGTAATGGAACAGACCAATTGGGCTGTCTAACAGTTCCGGGTCGCTTCCATTACCCCTCCCCGGGGGCGGCATACAGCCATTTTCTGGGCTTGGTTCTAAGACCGGCCACTTCTAATTTTTTAAAACATTACCGCACTGTAACCATTTAATAACATAATAAATATCTTCAAGTGAATTTTAGTACTGACTGCAAGTGGCCGACGTTAGAACCAAGCCCCATTTTCTATATTCGTTGTGTCCATCAGGACATGTGGGTTATTACAAAAAATATTGTCTGCTGTAAACCCTTAAAGACCTGATCACAGCATTGGCCAGTTTTGAAAAAATTAGAAGCACGTCTGACTTTTCTTACAAAGCGCCCTTTAACTGTAGCGTGTCGGCAAAATGACAGGCCACAAACCAGTCCTTGGATATTTCACGAAAAAGAGGTTTTTCCTGGGAACATCTATCCTTTTGTGCATATCTGCAACGGGGGTGAAAGGGACACCCTGTTGGCGGATCAGCAGGATTGGGCTGCTCTCCTTCCAATATGACGTTTTGAATGGATATTTCCGGATCCAGGGAGGGAATGGCCGACATAAGTGCTTCAGTGTAAGGATGTTTTGGCGTGTAATAAAGTTGTTTTGTTGATGTCAGCTCCACGATCTGACCCAAATACATCACCGCCACCCGGTCACAGGCATAGGCAACGGTACTCAGATCATGGCCGATAAAAAGGTAGGTGAGTCCCAGTTCCCCTTGCAGGTCTTTTAACAAATTTAAAATCTGGGCTTGAATGGATACATCAAGGGATGAGACCGGCTCGTCGGCCACAATAAACTGTGGGCGCATGACAAGGGCTCTGGCAATGGCGATGCGTTGCCGTTGACCGCCGCTGAACGCATGGGGATAACGGCCCAACTGCCCGACGTCCAGATTACAGAGTCCGGCTATATAGACCACTTTGTCATCCAACTGTCTGCCCGATGCCAGATTATTGGCAAGTAATGATTCTCCAATGATCTCTTTCACAGTCATGCGTGGATTTAAGGAGGCATAGGGGTCTTGGAAAACCATCTGCATGTGACGCCAATGCCGACGCAGTTCCTTTCGGCTCACATCGGTTAGATTGACTTTTTCCGTGTTAAACCTTACAAATATTTTCCCCTCGGTGGGTTCAATTAACCGTAAAACAGCCCTGCCAAGCGTGGTCTTACCCGAGCCACTTTCGCCAACCAGCCCCAGGGTTTCACCTTTTTGGATTTTAAAGGAAACACCATCCACAGCCTTTAATTTTTTATGTGATTTACCAAATAATCGGGGACGTCCAATGGGGAAATGAACCTTCAGGTTATCCAGCTCTATTAATGTTTTCATCTACCCTCCATGCCGGATGATTTTTCATGGAGAAAACAGACGACAAAATGATCCTTAAAGGGTTGATATTGTGGGGGGGCATCCTGATCACACCTGCCGGGAATCATCTGTTCACAACGGGGGGAAAACGCACATCCACTGGGCCGTTCAAACAGAGAAGGGACAGACCCCTTTATGGGTTTAAGCCTTTTTCTGGTTTCAATGTCTCCCAACTGGGGAACCGCCTTTAAAAGATTTTTGGTATAAGGATGGAGCGGATTTTTCAAAAGATCCATCACCGATCCCTGTTCAATAATTTCACCCATGTACATGATGGCCACATCATCGGCCATCTGTGCAACGACACCCATATTATGGGTAATAAAAACAATTCCGGTGCCAAGGGTTTTTTGCATTTGTTTCATCACCCCCAGCACCTGGGCCTGGATGGTCACGTCAAGGGCTGTGGTGGGCTCATCCGCAATTAAGATGGAGGGATTACAGCAAAGGGCCCGGGCGATCATGGCCCGCTGGCGCATGCCCCCAGAATAGGTGTGGGGATAGCGATCAACTGCTTTTTCAGGATCTCCGATCCCAACCTTTTTTAAAAATTCAACGGCTATTTCCCGTGCTTGTCGTTTTGATTTTTTTCTGTGAAGACGGATGACCTCCATTATCTGGTTGCCGATGGTATGCAAAGGAGAAAAAGAGTTCATGGGTTCCTGAAAAATCATGGCCATTTTATTGCCACGAATATCACGGATTTCCCGGCCAGTGGGTGAAAGGGTGGCAATGTCCACGGGGGGTGTCTCTCGGTCATGGTGGTATAAGATCTCTCCTTGAACAATTTTCAACTCCTTGGGTAAAAGCCGTAAAAGCGACATGGCCGTAACGCTTTTTCCACAACCGCTTTCCCCCACCAGGGCCAGCACCTTCCCCTTAAATATTTTTAAATTGATATTGTTGACCACAGGGACAAAAGAATCGTCAATTTTCAGGGAAATGGATAAATGTTTTAATTCTAATTTTAATTCTTCTTTCATTCTGTCTTATCCTATCTTTGCAAATGGGTCTGCGGCATCCCGCAGCCCGTCCCCCAGAAAATTGAACGCCAGCACCGCTGCCACAACAAATAAACAGGGCAGAAGCAACCACGGCATATGGACAATGGAACGTACATTTTGTGCAGAAAAGAGCAAAACCCCCCAACTGACAATGGGTTCACGTAATCCCAGTCCCAGAAAGCTCAATGAGGTCTCAGCCAGAATAATATAGGGAAACGATATGGTTAAATCCACAATGAGATAACTTAAAAAAGAGGGCAGCATATGGCGGACAATGATCCGTGTCCCGCTACAGCCGGAAAGCCTTGCCGCAAGAATGAACTCTTCCTCTCTCATGGAGAGCAATTTACTGCGGACACGACGGGCCAGATTGGTCCAGCCAATACAGGCCAGAATAATGGTCACGGCCACATACACTTTAAGGGAGGACCATTCCCTTGGAAGGGCCGCTGCCATGGCCAACCATAATGGCAGTGTGGGAATGGATCTGATAAACTCTATCATGCGCATGATGAACTCATCTACTTTCCCCCCCATGTAACCGGCGATCCCTCCCATGGTCAACCCCAGTACAAAGGCGAAAAAGACCCCCACAGCTCCCACCGAAAGTGAAATCCGGGTGGCGTAGAGAATGCGGGAGAAAACATCCCGTCCCAGTTTGTCGGTGCCAAAGAGATGAATTTTACCTGATGTTGTTCCAAAGAGGTGTGTTTTACTTTCAAACAGTCCCCAGAATTTATAAGAATCCCCTTTAACAAAAAAATGGATGGGCCAATGGATATCTGTATTCACCTGGGAGGAGAGTCTAAATGACACCGGGTCTCTTTTAGTTTCCCTGCCATATACAAAGGGGCGTAGATGCACCTTGTAATCCTGATCAATAAAGTGGACCCCCATGGGGTGTCCCTGGGAATACTTACTGTTGCGGGTTTGTGGGCCATAGGGTGCCAGGATTTCGCAAAACAGTGCAATAATAAGGAATACACTGAGGATAGATCCCCCCAGCATGGCCATGCGATGACGACGAAAACGCCACCAGACCAACTCCCAATACCCGGCCAGATCCACCCGTCGCACCTGCTTTTTATTGTTTTTAAACATCATATCAATTAACTTCTCCCACCCGCATTCGAGGATCAACAATCATAAGAAGGATGTCCGACAAGAAAGTGCCAATAATCACCAAGGTGCAGTAGATGAGAATCATGGCCCCGGCAAGATACATATCCTGGTTCAAAAGTGCATTAATAAATAAAGGCCCTGTGTCAGGAAGAGACAGGACCAGACCAATGATAGGTGCGCCTGAAATAATATTAGAAAGTTCCCATCCAAGGGTGGCAATAATGGGATTGAGTGCCATTCGTATGGGGTATTTCACCAGCAGTCGAAATTCCGACAAACCACTGGCCCTGGCGGAGATGACATACATTTTATTCAACTCATCCAGCAGCACGGCCCGCATGGTTCGCATCTGAAACGCCGTGCCGGCAGTTCCCAGAACCAGTACCGGGATCCAGATATGTGCCAGCATATCCACAAATTTGGCATAACTCCAGGGGAGATCTTCAAATTCCGGAGAGAAGATCCCCCCCACACTTATGCCGAACCAAAGGTGTCCCAGATACATTAAAATCAAGGCAAACACAAACTGGGGCAAGGCCAACCCCACATACCCTGTGATGGTTGTGATATGATCACCAATGGAATACTGGCGCACCGCAGAATAGATCCCCATGGGAATTGCGACAAGATAGGTAAAAAAAAGTGTGGTAAAGGCCAGAATCATTGTAAGGGGCAAACGTTCGGCAAGCACCTCCCTCACAGGCCGCCTGTATTCCCAGGAAAAGCCCATGTCTCCATGTGCCAGCGCCCCTATCCATTTGAAATACTGGACATAAATGGGCCTATCCAAACCAAGTTTGGTGCGCATTTCGTTTAATTCTTCCTGGGTGATAATGGCACCGCCCTGTATTTTTTTTCCTGCATAGGAATCAACAAAATCACCAGGAGGAAGCTCAATCAAGGCAAAGGCAACCACCGATATCAGCACAAGGGTTACGATGGTCGCCAACAATCTCCGTTGTAGCATGTAAAGCATCTATTGTTTCTCCTGACGGATTTTTGCCACTTAATATAACTTACATGGCAGTAAGCACCTGCCACAACAAAAATAGAAAATGGTGGCATCCTTCAAAACTACTTTACACTTTTTTAGAGAGTTTCCCATTTGCAGGGGCTTTTTTCCAAAAGACTGCAAAGTATTTTTGGGGTCATATGAAGGATGCCAAAATGGTGCTATGCCGCCCCCGGCAACTGGCCTGACCGGAACGGGAACGTCGGGGGGTATTTTTGCCCTTTTAGGCTAAACCACAGAAACTGCGGGCAAGTGTGTCCTCAAACAGAGTCTGTGCTTCTTAACGCCTAAAAGGGCAAAAATCCGCCCCCTTTGGTTCCCACTGTTCCGGTCAGGCCAGTCGCCGGGGGCTCTGTTGTCGGTACTTTAATGCTGTGTTTCATATAACACATACATGGCTGGAACCACCAGCCACAACGAAAAATGAAACTCTAATAATTGCAGTATTTTAGACGGAGTTTCATATAAAAAAACCAAGGGCTTGGTGCCAGTGTCGACCACTTTGGAGTGATGGGTCGCTTATGGACCCAAGCCCGTGAATTTCTTTTCACACAAACAATGAAATTCTGGGCATCCTTCATTCACTGGTTGACACTTTTTCAAAGCATTCCATTATTTTCTGAAAATCTCCTCGGAAAAGTGTCAACTACTTTTGAGTCAATATAAAGGATGCCAAATTCTGCTATTTTTTAAAAAACCATTGATCCGCTCTAAAGGGATAGGCATATCCATAGTAGGTATTATCAATGGTGAAACTTGGCACATTGACAAGTTTATTTGACACTGCATTGGGCAGAGGCACCTGGCCCAGACTTCCTATGATGACAAGATTTTCAAGATTTATCTTGACCATCTCACGTCCCAGTTCCAGATATCTTTCACTGCCTGGTGCCACGGTTTTCCATTCAATGGCGATGTCCCGAAGGCGTTGGGCCCAGACGGGTGGTTTTTCCCCGGATTTTCCATCGGTGTCCCACCACTCTGCCCAGGGAGCCCCCATTAAAGGCACAAGGGTGGCATAGGGCGGGGTAAAATAAACGGGATCACTGATCAAGCTGACCTCATAGGGCACAAACCACTCCATGCAGATATCAGATGTGTTGGCTGCGGCTTTTTCCCTGGAGAGCTGGGAGGTGATCTCTTTGGTCAAAACCTTGATACCTGTTTTTTTCCAGTAATCTGCCACCAGAATGGGAAATTCAGCGGATATGGCGTACTGCAGGGTGTATTCCCAGAAAATGGTGATGGGTTTACCGTCAGCCCTTAACCGCACACCGTCTTCTCCCCGTTTTAACCCCATTTCATCCAACAGGCGATTTGCCTCTTTAAGATCAAACTGGATCATGTAATCTTTATCTGCCTGGGTCACGAAGGGAACATTTTCAGGCAGGGCCTGCTGGGGAACAGCAATCCCTAAGAAAAGAGTCTCATTGATCTCATTTCTGTCAATGGCAAGGGACATGGCTTTACGAAATCGGACATCGGCATATATTTTTCTAAGTTCTGGATCTTTATGGGTCTGGTTAAAAATAATTACAGGGCCGGCCATGCCGGGTGGAAGGGAAATGGTATAATCACCCTTGGTTTCGTTCTCCTTTAGAATAGGAAAATCACTCAATCCCATATTCTGGGATTTTTGATCAATATTGCCGTTCATGATCTCTATGGGCCATAGCCCCTTATTTAAAAAACGCTCATTATGATAGGTGATGTAAGGCAATTGATTCCCTGCGGTATCCACCTTAAAATAATAAGGGTTTGCTACAAAAACACGCCGTTGGGAATCAGGTTCAACCTGTAGCACATGACTTTCAAGCGTGGGTACCTGTAGTCCATATTTAGTGGCTGTGACCGCATCCTTCCATTTGTTGAAGAAAACAGTAAAATAGGAGACCCAATTGTCAAACCCGGCTTCCTTGGCAAGTTTGTCTGCATCTGGATTATAATCAATGTGATAATTTTTTAGAAAATGCTTAACCGCATAGGGAGAAAAATAGGAACCACTGGCACCCAGCATATGCAAAAATCCCGGATAGGGTGCAGCAAATATGAACTTAAAGGTCTGTTCATCTATTTTTTCGATTTCAACGGCTTTACCAGCGACCTTCCAACGGTTGGGCACCTCCTTGTGGAGGGTTTTATTGCGGATAATATCATTAATGTAAAAGACCACATCATCGGCCGTAAACGCTTCACCGTCCGACCATTTATGTCCTTTTCTCAATTGAAAGGTGATTTGAGTGTAATCATCGTTCCACTTCCAGGATTTGGCCACATTGGGGACGATGGTGGTCATATCGTCACTGATACGCACCAGACTGACCTGCCGCCAGGACATTACCTCTGAGGTGCTTGATTCCAAAGCCAGGGCCAGCCCTCTTAACTTTCCACCATAGTTCCCAATTTCATCATAGGGCAACACAACCAGGGGTTCTTCAGGTAATCTTTTTACCACAGGGGGAAGTTTTTTCTCTGTCACCTGTTTCGTAAAGAGTGGATTTTCCTGGAAAGAAAGTTTTTTTTCTGTTTGTTTTTCAAAATCTGTCAATTCAAGTTGCTGGGGAAATTCGCATTGAACTCCCTTAAGAGCGTTCACCGTTGGACTTTTTGCGGCCCAACAATTTGGTGCGATTACCATTGAAACCAAAATAATAAAAGCAAACGATTTATCAAATAAACACGATGCCGCCCGAACCATTGTACGCTGCATAAAAATATCCTTTTTTGGATTTAAATACGCCAAATAGATTGTCTTTTAATTTCTAAGAATTACAAAAGATCATGGCTCTCAAGGGCCATATAAAGAATTCTTAAAAAAACAATCCCAAGCCCAGTTTTCTATTTAACACACCAGAGTATGGGCGCATCTCCGGCGCTTCTGAAAAATTACGATCAAAAGTGACATAGAAACAATAACACCGGGGTATGGACAACCCTCGATGTCTAAAAATGGTTAACTTTTTTTAGATGATTGGATAAACATTTTTTGTAAATATTCGGGTTGGTTCTGTAAATGTTTGGCCAGTGCCCCATATTCGCTTAGTTGGGACTGCGTAGCATACTATTGCTATGTGAGCAGCCCCAAATGAGTGAAGATGGGGTGCTGGCCGAATATTTACCATTTTTTGGTGGGACAGACAGGCTGGTAGGCATTATATATAAGGTGCATGGCAAAAATACCTGCTAAAACAAAAAATGAAATTTTTATCTGAGTTTTACCAGAATTAAAATCTGGGTTGTATTTTTAGCAATAGATCAAGAGAGTCCGAGTCTCATCTATCCCCAACATCGGTAAAAACAAATAAATTTATTTTTTAAAACTAACACAAAGAAGACCACATGGCCAGTTAGTTTTTTATTAATATTTGGTAAATTGTTGCGCAGAAAATAAAGAAATCTTGAAATTGAAAAACATGTGTGCCATAAAAACAAGCATGAAAACATTACCTGTTGAATTTATGAGTCAAAATAGGAAAATTGTGGGAAAACTCCATCTTCCGGATGTTGAGAAGCCCCCTGTGGTGTTGGGTTCCCATGGCCTTGAAGGGTCCATGGAATCTGCAAAACAGACCATCCTGGCCCGGATACTTCCAGAGATGGGCGTGGCCTTTCTACGATTTGATCACCGGGGATGTGGGAGAAGTGAGGGGAATTTTAAGACGGATACTTCCCTTGAAACCCGGGTTCAGGATATGATCCATGCGGTGGACTATCTCTGGGCCATTAAAAAAACCCGGCGGGAATTGGTGCTCTTTGGCAGCAGCCTGGGGGGAGCCACCTGCATTGCAACCTGGAAACAACTTTTGAATTTGGGTGTTCAACCCAAAGGAGCGGTGCTGTGTGCAGCCCCGGTGAACAGTAGCACAATAAAAATCATTCCCACAGAAGCCACCCCGGATCGCCCTGCCCTGCCCATGAGTTTTTTTACAGAAAATCTTTTGTTTGATCTAAGTGATGCATTGCCGCTTTTGCACCATGCGCTGATTTTTCATGGTGATCACGACGGCGTTGTTCCCGTTGAAAACGGTCGGAAAATATACCAGAACGCCGGTGATCCCAAAAAAATAATTATTCACCGCAATGGCGATCACCAGATGTCAGAAAAGTCCCACCAGGCGGAATTTGAACGGGAAGTGAAGCTATGGGTTAAGGCATGCTTTTGACTCACAGGGAAATAACCTTGTCCGCAAGCTGCATGGCCGTGATGATATCCAGCATGTTGGTGGTCTGTCCCACTCGCTTTTTTTCCAGGATGTCAAAATGATTCAGGCAGGTGCCACACACCAGAATGGTTACGCCCTGATCCTCCAGTGCCTTTAGATCAGGCAACAACTCGGCCCCTTCAGTGGCAAAATAGACCCCGCCATTGACAAATATCAAACGCCACAGATCCTCCCCCATCTCCTTCAGGGTTCTGATGTAGCTCATCATTAATTTTTCCCCCAGCTCGTCATCCCCCTCTCCAATGGTCCGGGAACCGATCATGACAACCATTTTTTGTGAATCACCGGTTTCAGAAGGAGCCGTCGCTTCTGTTCCAGGCTGGTTTTCCACATCACTCGCTTCTTTTACCCCCTCCACAATGGAATTTGCACCATGGGAATCCACAGATACCTGAAACCCCTGGTAGGTCAGAAAACGACTGACATTTTCCACGGCAGCATCATTGTCCACCTGGATCTGCACCACAAGCACTCCTGGTTTTTCAATGGCCGCCTTTGTTTTTAATACGGGCTCCGGGCATGCAAGCCCCCTTGCATCAACCTTATATATCATTGTCACATACTCTCATTTTAAAAAATTCATTTAAAAAACAGGCATCCTTAATGGGAAACCAAGACTAAAAAATTTGTTAAACTATGATGATAGGGTTGCCCCAATGGGTTGTCAAATTGAATTTATAGATACCCTGTCAGTCGGGTATGAAAATTTTCAATAGCAAAAGAAGACATCCTCACAAAATCGTCCATGCATTGCTTAAATGTACGAAATTAAAGGCAAGACGGATTTATATATGCACTGGAGAATCTAAACCAATGAACAATACCTCAAAAATCCACTTGAATCTTACCCCGGTTAAGCTTACAATACCTAAATGGGATATATATTTGACTTTAATGATACAAATGCATATATCGCCTGGTGTGATAAAGCCAGGCAGGTGTATGATTTCGAGCTTCAGACGGCATTGATGATGAAAATGCTGTCCCCCCTTCCTGGCAGAAACATACTGGATATCGGGTGCGGGGGAGGAAGATGCTTTGCCCCCCTCATGGATCATGGTCTCCAGCTCACGGGGGTGGATCCGTCTCCTTATATGCTTGATCTGGCCATGGACAAATTCAAAAGCCGGGTGGAACTTCACAAAACCTTTGGCGAAGAGCTTCCCTTTGAAGACAACACCTTTAACTATTCCATTATGATGAACAGCCTGGAATTCATGGATCGTCCCGCCAAGGCCATTGAAGAAGCCTGCCGGGTGACCCGGGATAAAATTTTCATTGGGGTGTTTAATAAATATGCCCCCCTTAACATTCTTCGACGGGCAAAGGGATTTTTTTGTCATAACACCCTTTCCTACGCCCATTTTTTTGGCATATGGGAGCTTAAAAAAATCATACACGCCATCATGGGGCCTGTCCCTGTTTCATGGAATACCACCCTGGCATTTCCTTTTTCCCGGAACCGAGCGGTGGCCTATCTGGAAAAATGTGCTGTTATCCAGAGATCTCCCTGGGGAACCATGATGGGCATGAGCATCATCCCTGTTCCCAGATTTCGCACCCGCCCCCTTTCATTGAAACTCCATAGAAAGACCATCTGCGGCCCTGTGACCGGTTTTGCCAGGGGATATGAGAAGAACATGGAGATATCGGAGGATGATGAAGACACTTTTATATGAAAAACTATCCCATGATCGGGTGAAATGCGGCATGTGCAACCATTATTGTGTCATCAAAACCGGTGAACACGGCAGATGCCAAGTAAGAGAAAACAAAAATGGTACATTGGAAACCCTTGAGTATCCCTACATCGTTGCCAAGGGCGTCGATCCTGTGGAAAAAAAACCATTTTTCCATGTAAAACCGGGGTCTTCATCCTTTTCCATTGCATCGGCAGGCTGCAACTTCACCTGTACATTCTGCCAGAATGCAGATATTTCCCAGATCCCCTCCCTTGCCCGGCGTATGGAAACAAGCTCTGAAGAACTGGTGAGCCAAGCCCTGCACAACGACTGTGCAAGCATTGCTTACACCTACACAGAACCCACCATCTATTTTGAACTGGCCCTGGAAACCGCCATGCTTGCCAGGGAAAAGGGTCTTTTAAATCTCTTTGTAACCAACGGCTACATGTCACCAGAGGTGATCCATGCGGCAAGTCCTTATCTGGATGGGGCCAATGTTGATCTAAAAGCATTTAATGACACTTTTTATAAAACCATTTGCGGAGGCAGACTTGAGCCTGTCAAACAAAATCTGATACTCATGAAATCCCTTGGCATACTGGTGGAAATAACCACCCTGATCATCCCCGGCCATAACGATGATCGGCATGAGATAGAAGCAATGGCCACCTTTATCGCAGAGAAACTGGGCCATGAAACCCCTTGGCACCTCAGTCGATTTTATCCCTGCCATGGCATGAGCCAGATTCCCCCCACCCCGGACAGCACCCTTAAAATGGCGTTCCAGGCAGCCAAAGACGCCGGACTTCGATATGTCTACATCGGCAATGCTCCCGGCCTTGGCCACGAAGACACCTGTTGTCATGTCTGTGGTAGCACACTCATTAAACGCCTTTCCTACAGAACAGACAACATCATGACCACCCCTGGAATATGCCCCTTTTGCAACACTAAGATTCATGGCATCTTTTAGATTCTTAACTCTTATTTTCCTCGTGAGTTGTAAGTTCTATGAGTTTGCCAAGCCATTTTATTGAAATAATTAGAACTGAAGTTTTTGTTCTCATTTTTTCACTAACTATAAATTCAATAGGTTATGAGAACTTAGGGAGTTCATGATAATAAAACTACCCATTTTTGCATGGAGAGATCCGGTTTTTGGGTATGGAATTCATTAACATGGGTATATTATTTCCAATGAACTCCCTTAGGGATTTGGACGACAATAAACTACCAAATTAAAATTTTTTATAATGCAATATCAGCGTATTAAGCTGGGCATAGTGGTAGCCTATTTTCGGGGAAGTCCCTTACAACTCACGAGTTATTTTCGTTTTATTTTGGCAAGAGAATAAAAAAAACTTTTGGTTTTAGCTTGTCCAGGTTAGGAATGTGAATTTTTTTGTTTAGGGGACATATTTTTAAATCTGCCTCCACTTCCCCAGAACCCAGAACCCAGAACCCAGAACCCAGAACCCAGAACCCAGAACCCA
>CAYSSE010000019.1:0-29990 GCA_964433355.1 uncultured Desulfocicer sp. | reverse complement strand
AAGTTCAGGCATTCAGGGCGTTCTTTTGAATAGCACCTGGCATTTAAAGGCTAAGCAGGCTTTATCACCTGGAGTGATTGAAAACTTACCAAGAGACCTTATTAACTATCTTAATTTATAGGAAAACATCATATATACTTTTTGTTCCACTATACAGTAATGCAATTGCATTACTATGTCAAATAAAATATAAAAGCCTAACGTTAACCTGGATCAGTGGCATAAAATTTGATGGGTGTTGAAATTATTAGAAAAACTTGATTTTGGCTTTCACCTCGCAGGTGAAGTAACAAATAGATTTTTCTTAATCATTTCAATATATATCAAAAAACGTGCCACTGATTCAGGGTTAAATTAAGCGGCTGCCACACCGCAAAAAATGCCTCAATGTCCGGCTTCAACTTATTTGTTGGACAAACCCGATTTATCAGGTGAGTCTGGCACGATATTTTCCCTTGGATAAAAGTAAGATTTCTCCCTCTATGTCTGCCCGAAGGGCTTCAACGCTAAGGTGAGCAGCCGCGCCAACAGACTTCACGGAAAGCAGAAAATGTTCTCACGCTCTGCTCGACCGATTTGTTGTGTGACGTTTATTATAATTTTATATTTTTTAAATCTACTTGATGAGAGTAAAAACCGAGAATTGATGGGGCATTCCAGTTTGCACTTATTAGATTCCCTCCATTGCTTGGTATGACAGCCCAATAAATCCAATATTTACCAATAGGAAAAAGATTATTAAGGAACCAGTCTTAAATAATTTGCCCTTTTCAGAACACGCCACCGTTAAAGGATAGTGTTCCCAATTTTTTAAAAGAGTATGTTATTTCGGACTCATTCCTAAGCGAAGACTTGCCATAAAAAATAATGAGATCGGAGAAAATACAAGGAAAAATAGTTGAACAAGATGTGAACATTGGAAATACGCTTGTGGCGGGGGGAAAAGTTATGAATGGGGGAATGGGGAGAAAGTGTCGGATAACAATGGATCAAAAAAAACAGCCGGTGAATTCTCCTTGAATCAAAAATTCACAAGGAAATTCACCGGCAGAAAGCTAAATTTTCACGTTCCAGACAGCATGGGTCATATCTCTTAAAAACTTGGGAATACCTGATATAAAAAGCATTAGCGCACCCAGTACAATAACAAGGCGCATGGGCCAGATGATGGGATCCCAGATGGTTCCCGAGGTCAATTCCTGGCTCACTGCTTCCCAGAACCAGATGCTGCCGTGCCACAGCAACACACCACTGAAGAAAAAGAGAAACAAATCCGTTACCATAAGATCAAACCAGGCCTGGGTTCTGGGCCGCCAGTTGTTGTAAAAAACATCCACCCGGATGTGGGCACCATACCGTTCTGCATAGGCCCCGGCCATAATATAAGTAACGCCGCACAGATACACCGTCAGCTCAAGCCCCCACACAGTGGGCGCATTAAAAAAATACCGCATGACCAGCTCGTAGCAGATTTGAACAGTTGCCAGCAATATAAGTAAGGAAACAGCCTTGCCCTGCCATTCACTGACCTGATCCAGGGCCTTTGCAATTTTTGTCATGGCCGCAAACGGTGTCTCTGGATTCATGTTTTGTTGTGTCATTGTGTTCTCCTTTTATTGCATCATCAGGTTGGGAAGCCAGAGAATGATCTGGGGAAATATCATGCACAGAATCATACCGACAACCTGAAGCGCCATGTAAGGCAGGACGGATTTATAAAGATCCGCCATGGTCACATCGGGCGGTGCCACGGCCTTGAGATAAAAGATGGAGTATCCAAAGGGCGGAGAGAGATAAGCAATCTGTAGATTAAGATTAAATATTACGCCGAACCACAATGGGTCAAACCCCAGCTGCGTAATAACAGGTACAAAAATTGGGGCAAGGAGAACGGTGATACCGATAATGTCAAGCACCATGCCAAGGAAAAGCAGAATAATCTGGATGATGATCAGTATCAGCCAGGGATTCAGGGGAAGAGCCACCAGTGCGTCTTTTACAAAATCGGCCCCGCCGCCCAGTGTATAGGTGGCAATGAAGACCATGGCACCAAAGACGATCCACAGTATAAGGCCCACGGTTTTCATGGTTTCGTACAGTGAATCACTCAGGTTCTCCCAGTTCAGTCGTTTTCGTACCCCTGCACATATAATGGCACCCAGGGAGCCCACACCGGCAGCTTCACCAGGGGTGGCAATACCGCCGAAAATGGAACCCATAACTCCCATAATCAATACAATGGGAAGAATGAGAGATTTAAACATGGCAAGCTTCTGGATGAACGGAATATTTCGTTCTTCAAGAGGAGCGGCTGGCCCGGCAGATGGATCCAGATAACACTTGATGAGAATATAACCTATGTAAAGGCCCCCAAAGAGCAATCCCGGCCCCACACCTCCCATGAACAGTTTCCCAATGGATTCACCCACAGTGACGCCGTACACGATGAACATGATGCTGGGGGGCACCAGTACCCCCAGCGCACCGCCTGCCACAATGGCACCCAGGGCCATATGACGATCATACCCCCGTTGGAACATAAAGGGCAGTGCAATGAGGCCGGTGATGGTGACATCCGCTCCCACAGTACCGATCATGGCTGCAAGTACGGTACAAAGCAAAATGGTGGCTGCGGCAATCCCCCCCCTGAGACCCCCCACCCAGACCTGAATGGCCTTAAACAGGTCATGGGCAATGCCGGATTTTTGTAGCATATTGCCCATGAAGACGAAAAGAGGGATAGCAATCATGCTGAAACTGCCCATGACATCCCACACCCGAAGTACCACAAGGGACATGGCATCGGGTCCCCACATGAAAAAAGCAAATATCAGTCCCAGGCTTCCGGTGGTCCATGCAAGAGGAATTCCCAGTGCCAGCAGCGCGAAAAAAGAACTGAACATCGATATGGTTAATAATCCTGGCCCCATAAGATCTCCTTAATATGTCCATGGCAGAAATTGTTGCCACATCCAAGCTTGATACGGTGAGATTAAGCTCACCCGACAATTGTAGTTATTTCAACAAAGACGTCTCTGAAAGCACTCCTTGTCTGATTTTTTTAAATTCGATTTTAACTTCAGCCGGACGTTTAGTTACAGAATTGACATACACCGGCCGAAGTCAGAATAAGGTGAATTTTTATTTAATGGATCCCTTTAATTTGAGGTAATCCAGAATAGAGTCGATAACCCTTTCAGACATGGGGCTCTTCTTTTTCCAGTCATTGGCCACCTCAAGGGAGATTTCCCTGGCTTTGGCCATATCTGCACTGGAAAGCTGGGTATGAACAAGTCCTTTTTCCTTCATTTTCTGTAGTGCCCGGGCGCTTTCCGCTGCGGACTGATAGTCAAACCGGGCATCCAGCTCAAATATCCAGGATTCCATCAGGGCCTTGAGATCTGCTGGTAACTTGTCCCAGACCTTTTGGTTAACGGTAAAATCACAGGTGGCTGTGTTGCCGTGGAAGGAGGGGTAAAGGACATATTCTGTCACTTCATGGAGACCGATATCATGGTTTTCCGCAAGGCTGACAAACTCAGCTGCATCCACAACACCCGTGTCCAGCGCTGTGTAAAGTTCTCCACCACCCATTTTTACCGGAGATGCGCCCAGTTTTTTAAACAGTTCTGATGTGAGTCCACCGGCGGTTCTGATCTTGAGACCGTTGAAGTCGGACAGTTGTTTCAGGGGCACCTTAGACATGATGGGCTCCGCACCTACCAAGGCTGGTCCCACATAATGAACCTTGTACTTTCCATAGAGTTCCTGGGCCAGTTCCAGACCACCGAAGTAGTAACTCCAGATTTTCACATCACTGGTATTTTCCCAGATGCTCATGAGGCTGAACAATGCTGCAAATGCGGGATCCTTGCCGGCATAGTAAGCCGGGGCGTTAAAACCACACTCAAAAATTCCCATGCCCATGGCATCCAGCTGCTCAAAGGGACCCACAAGGGAGCCAACCCCGTAAAGTTGGATATCCAATCGTCCGTTGGATGCTGCTTTTAAGTCCTTTAACGATATCTCAAGGGCCTTATACCCCACACTCCCAGATACGGCATAGGTCTGGGCACGCCATTTGTAGACCTTTTCTTTGGCCATGGCATTGGTTGAGATAAATCCACAAAGAGCAATAAACGACACAGCAACGATCATACTTTTAACGGCTTTTGTACACTTCATCGAACTCTCCTTCAGTAAAATGGTTGATTAAAATTAACGTGGATGTTTTAACACTACAGCGACACTTTCATGATCTGCCCTTTTGTATGGGGTTCTCAAGTGTGTTTCCCCACCTTTCGGCACTCGATTTTAGTAAGACAAGCAAAGTGTCGCTGTAGTGTTAAATGATTCCCATATTGTTCACCCATTTAACGCATGGGAATCATAACAAATTTCCTTTCATGCCCCATTGTCCGGTTTTGAATTTATGAGATCAAATCAGCCATGCACGACATGAGCGTTCGGCGGGAAAGGGTTTCGGCCAGATCCCTTCGATAGTCGGCACTTGCCCTTAGGTCGGTGATGGGGGTAATTTCCTGGGCCACCATTTTTGCACATTGGGCCATGACATCCTCGGTCACGGTTTTGCCTGCAAGAAACGCCTCGGCATGGGGAACCCGAACCGGTGTGGGCCCCACAGAACCCAATGCAATGCGGGCTTGTTTGCATACATTGTTTTTAACCTTGATCCAGGAGGCCACCGACACAATGGAAATTACCACTGCATCCCGGGTGCCGATTTTTTGGAAATGAACAGATTCATCGGATTTGAGGGCGGGGAATTCAATGGTGGTCAACACCTGATCCGGGGCCATGACATTTCTGCCTGGCCCTGTAAAAAATTGATCCAGAGGCATTTTTTTGTCTCCGTCTTTACCCTTAAAGATCACAGACGCACCCAATGCCAGCAGAGATGGCACGCTATCCCCGGCCGGAGAAGACATGGCAATGTTTCCGCCCATGGTACCCACATTTCTCACCTGGGGGGAGGCCATGGTGCCAATGGCATGGCAAAGTCCGGGGGCATGCGTTTGAACAAGATCCGATGCCATGATTACGGACAATGGGGTAACTGCACCAATGGAGACAACGCCATCGGCTTCTTTAATAAAATTTAATGCATCAATTTTTTTTATATCAATGAGCGACATACCATCGTTGAAAGACCATCGTCCGCCCCGAACAGCAGGAATAAAATCGGTACATCCGGCAACGATTTTATAATCTCCCTCAATGGTGTCAAAGAGCGCCATGAGCGCTTCCATATTTTCAGGACAATGGTATATCAAGTCGGGCAGCGCCCTTGAACCTACAAAATTTTTCATGTGATACCTCTTTTTTTTATAAGAAAGTCCCGGCAAACCTGACGTATTTTCATGCTTCGTTGTGGGCAGGCCAGGGCCAGAATACGGTCTGCCCATGGCAGTTTATAAGAAAAGAAAACCTCCGGGCAACCTCAGCAGAGCCCCCCCCGATGGGTAATAGGAACCGGCCAATTGGGCTGTCTAACAGTCCCGGCCGGGCCCATTGCCCGTCGGGGGGGGCGGCATGATACCATTTGGCTCCGCGTCTACGACCCAATATTTGTTGTGTCCTACAGGACATGCCCGTTATATGAAAATTACCACCAGTTGCCTGCATCCTTGGCCTCTTTGGCCCGACGAATGGACGTAATGATGTTTACATATCCAGTGCAGCGACACAGGTTGCCTTCAATGGCCTTGCGGATATCCATATCGGAAAGTTCCTCGTCCCCCCACTGGTTGATCAGGGCATAGGCAGACATGACCATACCCGGGGTGCAGAATCCACACTGAAGTCCCAGCTCAGCCACAAAGGCCTTCATCAGGGGATGTAATTCATCCCCTCTCATGAGTCCCTCGGAGGTGATAATGGTTGTTCCCTGGGCTGATGCCGCCATGACAAGGCAACTGTTCACCGGTTGACCATCCATAAGAACGGTGCAGGCACCACACTCTCCTTCTTCACAGCTTCTGTGGACACTCTGTTGATTGAGTACGTCACTTCGCAGTACCTCAAGCAGGGTGGCATTGGCGTCAATGTCAAGGTTCCAGGTGGTGTTGTTTACGTTCAATGTAATCGGCATTTTCATTTGGCTTTCTCCTGTCGCTTCCGGGCCGCCACAATCCAGCTTCTGACCAGTTCCGGTGTTGCAGGCGATTCATTTACTTCGATGTTAAAGGGGGTCAGCGCATCTTCAATGGCCGCCAGAATCACGGCCTTGCTGCCAATGATGGGGGATTCTCCCATGCCTTTGCTGCCCGTTTCTGTAAAGGGAGAGGGGGTTTCCATATGGCCCACTTCAATGTCCGGAGCTTCCACCGCCGTGGGGATCAGATAGGTGGAAAAAGAGGAGGTCATCAATTGTCCCTTGTCGTTATAATCCAGCCGTTCGTACAGTGCTTCACCGATTCCCTGGACAATGCCGCCGTGAATCTGTCCGTCCACAATCTGCTTGTCAATGATGGTACCGGCATCGTGCACATGGACATACTTGATAATCTTTGTGACACCCGTATCAATATCCACCTCCACCACGGCAACATCCGCTGCTACGCAGAAGCTGGTGTAAGATGACCCTGAGTCCGCAGTGGTGGGGCTGTACCAGGTGGTGGTGACATCCAGCAGGTGGTCATGTTTTTTCAACATTTCCGGGGGAAGTCCCCGGGGGCCGGGGAAAAAGTACGCTTTTTCAGCCAGTTGCCTGTAGGTCAGCTTTTCGTCTGGATTATCGGAAGAATAGATCATACCTCCTTCCAACACAAGGCTCTCTTCATCCACCTTTAGAAAGGCGGCGGCACATTGGCACACCTTTTTCTTTATAATTTTGGCAGCCTTGGCAACGGCACTGGCCGGATAAACCGCCCCACGGCTTGACAGGGGGCCCTGGCCGATATAATCAGATGTCACCGGTTTGACAAGGACATCTTCACGGTTGCATCCCAGAATATTGGATACAATAATCGCATGGCTGGCTTCACTTCCCTGGCCGATTTCAGTGCGATCACTGTGTACCTCAATGGTGCCGTCCGGGGTGATCTGAACCCGGGCCTGGGTAATACCGCCCATCTGACAATTGGGTACGGCAACCCCTGCGGGTTCAATGGCGGATATCACACCGATTCCAAGATATTTTCCCTCTTTAAGATATGACTCTTTTTTAGCTCGGAATCCATCCACATCGGCCATGGCCAGTGCCTTTTTCAGGGTACCTGGGTAATCGCCGCTGTCGTAGACAAGATTGTTAATCTGATGATAGGGAAATTCGTCGGGCTGGATATAATTTTTCAGGCGAATGGCTTCGGGTGTCATACCAAGTTTCCGGGCGACCTGGTTCAGGGCATGTTCAATGAATTTGAGTCCCTTGTCCTTGCCATATCCCCGGTAGGCACAGTAAAATGATTTATTGGTGACGGCACCCACCCCTTCAATGTGCATGCCCTTCCAGTGATACATATTCGGTACGGAAGAACAGGCAGGAAAAATGCTTAAAGCAGCAATGCCTTTATTGGTGCTTTCTACGCCCAGATCGTGGGTCACTGTGGCCTTTACCCCTAAAAGCGTGCCGTCGTTTTTAAATGCCACATCCCCTTCCCAGAATACATCCCGCTGGTGGGGGCCTGTTACGATGAAATCTTTCTGGGGTTCAAACCATTTTACGTGGCGACCGGTGAGTTTGGATGCCAGGGCCACCACGTTCTCTTTCCAGGAATGGATTTTAAGCCCGAATGCGCCGCCAATGTCCACGGCATTGATCTTTACCTTTACCTCGGGCATACCCAGTGTGGCGGCAATGTTATGCCGGGCCAGGTAAGGGGTCTGGAATGATCCCCACATCTCAAGGCTATCCCGTTTGAGATTATAATGGGCCACACATCCCCGGCCCTCAATGGGAAGTCCCGTAACCCGTCCTTCACGACTATTAATGTGCATTACCTGATCGGCTTCCGCAAAGGCACCATCAGGATCACCAAAATCAAATTTCAGATGCACCTGCTTGTTGTCTTCCCAGTCATCATAAAGTTTAGGGGAATCCGGTTCCAGGGCTTGAAGGGCATTGCCTGTCACCGCCAGGAGTTCATATTCAACTTCCACGAGATCGGCTGCTCGCCGGGCTGTTTTTTCATCCTCAGCCACCACTGCGGCCACAGGTTCCCCATACCAGCGAACCTTATCCTTGGGCATGGCATACACATTGGCCAATCGCCAGGTCCATCCCTTGCTTTTGAAATTGGCCTGAACCGGCAGCGGATTGGTGTATTTCACCATCTCTTCGCCGGTGATCACGGTGAGTACACCGGGAACCTTGAGGGCCTTGTCCACATCCAGTCGTTTAATCACGGCATGGGCGTGGGGGCTCCCCACAAACACCAGATGGGCCATGCCGGGAAAATCAAGGTCATCGGCATACTGGCCCTTTCCTGATATTAACCTTGTTTCTCTGTTTTCCACACTATCCTCCTCATCTTCTGTGTAAATTGAAATACGAACCGTTCAAGACCCATTTTTTCGCTATTTTTTAATAGCGTCCATGGCAAGATCCCTTTCCACTACAAATAATGAAAATGGTACTATGTCGTCGGAGTCTCTGCTGTTGGCATTTTGGTACCATCTTCTCTTATAAAATTGCCATGGCCAGATCTGTAAGGCCTTATTTATTGGGAGCAATTTCTATGGAGCCGGGTACAGGGCACACGGAGAGGCAGCCACCACATCCCACACAGTTGTCCTGGTT
This sequence comes from uncultured Desulfocicer sp., assembly GCA_964433355.1. Taxonomy (GTDB): domain Bacteria; phylum Desulfobacterota; class Desulfobacteria; order Desulfobacterales; family Desulfobacteraceae; genus Desulfocicer. Next base: position 21,229 of record CAYSSE010000019.1, on the reverse strand, counting down.
GACATACACATGGCCGTCACCCTGCTGCATGGCATCGGAAAAGCAGGCCTTAAGGCACATGCCGCAATCCTTGCAGATATCCTCATTAACATGGGCTTTCTCCGGGGGCATCTGGGAATATTCAATGGCAGCGTCCGTGGCAATACCCAGCATGTCTTCAATGGTGTCATAGCCTTTTTCATCCATGAATTTTTCAAGGCCGGTAACCTGTTTGCCCAGCCATTCATATCCATAGCACATGACAGCAGAACAGATTTGAACCACACTGGCACCGCTCATGATAAACATGACAATGTCACGCCAGTCGTAGGCACCATTGGTTCCGGTGATGGGAAGATCATTACCAAATGCGGTGCGTACTTCGTTGATCCATCGCAGTGTCAAGGGTTTTACCCAGGGGCCACCAATGCCTGCTTTTCCGTAAATCAGGGGTTTTCCCGTTTGAATGTCCGGTACAAACCCGATGAATCTGTTGGTCAGGGTAACGGCACCGGCACCGGCATCCTTGAGCATACCGGAAAATTGAACAAGATCTGTAACCTGGGGGGTGACTTTAATAATGATGGGCACCTTTACGGCACTGGAAACCGCATTGGTGATTTCGCAGGCATAGTTAAAATCTTGCCCCACGTTCATGCCGGTGCGAACCCCGGGCATCAATTTGGGATGGGGGCAGCCAAAGTTCAATTCAATGAGGGGAACCCCACCATCTTCCATCTGTTTTCCCAGATCCACCCAGCCGTCTATCTCAGTGGAGCCGATGCTGCCTATTACCACTGCATCATTCTGATCCGCATATTTAACTGTCTCCCGGATTTCCTTCATGAATTCCTTGGGAGTTTCCAGGGCAAGGCCGCTTCGACTGTAAAGGCTGAAGGCCCGGGGCACCTTTCCATGGCACACCTCGTGTTTCTCGTTGAGGAATCGCCACTTGGCCCGGGTGGTAAGTTCACGCATGGCAGAAGAGTCGGTCATGGTTTTTGCAATGACGGAGCCAGCTCCGGCATCAATACATTTTTTCATATTTGCAGCGTTCAGTGTGGGTTCGGCAGATGCGGCCGCCACGGGATTTTTAAAGTGAACACCACAGAAGTCAATTCCTAAATTTGCCATTATTCATATCCTTATATTTAGATTCTTATCTCTGATTTTCGTGTTGTTTTTGCGAGAGAATCAGAAAACCTTTTCGGTCTGTGGTTCGGCTTGGTTCTAATTTTGGATGGTGCGGTCAGTTGGAGAACCATAACAAAGTAGCCGAATCAAGCACTTCTTCCTTATGAATGAGTTTTAAGTAAGTTGCCAATTTATGTGCTTAGCGCTTAGGGAACAGATTTTTAAATCTGTCCCCGCCTCCTAAATGGAAAAGTTATTGCGGACTCTTCCTTAATCAGTTGAGCCAGCCCACCCTGCCAGCAAGGCCGGGGAATGTCTTTCTGGCTGCGCTAACCTTTTCAATATCAATCTCAGTGCGGATAACGATCTCTTCATCTCCAGCACCAGCTATAACAACACCCCACGGATCCACCACCATGCTGTGGCCCACAAACTGAACGCCCTGGTTCATACCCACTGCATTGGAGGAGACAAGAAAACATTGATTCTCCATGGCCCGAACCCGGTTGAGCATCTGCCACGCTTCCAGTCTCGGATAGGGCCATGCTGAACAGACCATAAAAAGTTCTGCGCCGTTGTCCACCATTTTTCGAAACAATTCGGGAAATCGAAGATCAAAGCAGGTGGCCATACCGATTTTCCCCAGGGGGGTATCCACCACAGAAACGGCATCTCCGGGGGTGAGAATCTGGGTCTCTTTTGAGTTGAATCCAAACAGATGAATTTTACGATAACTGCCAGCGATCTCTCCCAGGGGAGAAATCAGATAACTGGAGTTAAAAAGATGATCCCCTTCTCGTTCCACAAAACTGCCGGAATGGAGCCAGGAGCCTGTTTTTTCAGCCATGGTACGAAGCATGGTCAGGGTAGGGCCACCTTTTTCTTCCGCTTCGGTTGCATAGCGATCAAAACTTAAGAATCCCAGATTCCACATCTCCGGCAGCATGATAAGATCGGCATCGGCACACTCTTGAATTTTACCTGCCGCCTTTTCAATGGTTGCCGCCTTGTCTCCTTCAATAACTGACATCTGAATTGAGGCTATTTTCATTTTTTCCTCCTCCGATTCACCGAGTAAATTTCGACATTATTCATTCTTGATTTTCCAGTTTACACTTTGGGGTGGCATCTCCCCATTTTCTGCGCATCATTCCCCAAATTGTGCAAACTTCTTTTGGAATGATATAATGGATGTCTAAACTTCCATGTAATTAAGGGGCAGCACATCATAGGAAAATTCAATCTTGCGATTTAATTCATTGTCCACAAGCTCCCCTGCAAAATTGTCGGCAAAGACAAACTCATCGGTGAGCATTTTAAAGGTACCGGAATAGATTATCGTGCCGTCCAGTGAACCCTCTATTTTACCTTTAACAAAGGCTATCAACTCTGAAGGATTTAACAGCAGTCCCAGCTCACCTTCCTGGTAAAGAATGGTTTTTCCCTCTTTGACAACAGAGCACCGCATGGTCAGAGAGTCCCAGTGGGCTTTGATTTCATCCAGGGGCCACACGGTTTTAGAAGCGATGTTGGGGCAGATCTGCTTGGATCTTGGAATGTGAAATTCCTCCAGATTACGATCGGTGTGATCGCTGCCCACGCCCACATATACCTCATCTTCATTTTTTACGAACAACACATACTCAAGTTCTCCGGATGTCTCATCACCAAACACCTCCATGCTGGAATCCGTGGACAGTGCCTGTGGCACCACAGGATATAGAGTGGGGGTGGTGTCCGGGACTTCAATCCCCTTTTCGGCAAGCTCTGTGAGATGGTGTCGCACCTCTTCCTGATTTTTTCCTGTAAAACCGGCATTGACCATTTTTGTATAAGTAAATCGTAATGGTCTGCTGCCCTCTTTTGTCTCAAGTGTCAGATCTATATCCAATATCGGTTTCCTCCCCGTAAAAATCGCTCATAACCACCACGCCAAGCCCGGTGGGTGATAAAAATGGTTGCTTGGTGAGTTCCATGTGCAAAAAGAATCACCCAAATACAAACAAAAATTCAAGTTTTACGTTTCGACCGGTTCTGAGTGATTAATCTAACACTGCTCAGAACGGCCGAAAATAAAACCAAGATCTCCAGGCATCCTTCATTTCTACTTTACACTTTCACAGGGTGACCCCCCATTTTATGGCGATTGTCCTTTAAAAAGTGTAAACTACTTTTGAGATCATATGAAGGATGCCGATCTCAAAATCAGATTTATTTTTTATGATATCGGATTTCAAAGGTGACGCAGCCGTTGGGAATTTTGTAGGGTCCATGGAGCATTCCTGGAGGACGACAGGCATAATATCCCGGCAGATAGGTCTCTTTTTTAGCGATGTCGGTGAGGGTTCCTTCAATGAGAAGCACTTCTTCCCAGAATTCGTGAACCAGGGTTTCTGCGGTCTCAATCCCTGGAGGGAATTTCAACATACGGGTGTAATCCCCGGTTTCAGGGTCAAGACTTAATATCTTTTCCTTGATTCCCAACGTGTCCCCTTCCACGGGTCTCCAGTCATATTCGGTGTCGTAATCAATAAACTCTATTTCCGGTTTTGCCATGACAACCTTCCTTTATTGTTTAGATTTTATCATTTTCACGGCGGCTTTGCTTTGGTCCAGATGAACCGTCATGTGCAAAAGCGCCTCTTCAACATCTCGTTTTTTTATTGCCCCAAGGATATTGGAATGTTCAAGGATGACCAACTCCATTCGTCCCCGGGCCGTGAGGGCGCGAACCCCCATGAGTTGCAGAATGTCTCTGATATTCTGCATGATTGCCACCAAACGTCCATTACCGGTCAGTTGGCTGATAGCCACGTGAAAATTACGATCTATCTCCATGAAGGCAATGGGGTTTTCCACCTGGTTTACAATCTGTTTTTGCTTTTCAAGGCATTTTTCAAGGGGAATAAGGTCATCGGCGGCCCAGGTAAGGCATATTTTTTTCACCGATGCCATCTCAATGACATAACGAAGTTCAAAAATCTCTTCAATGTCTTCACTGGTAAATTTATTAACCACCACCCCTTTTCGGGGTAAAAAGGAAACCAATCCCTGGGAAGAAAGCTCCAGTAGGGCCTCCCTGACCGGGGTTCGTGAAATTCCCAGCTGCTCGGCAAGTCCTTTCTCATTGTACACCACGTCAGATGTCAAGCGGTTGGTTAGTATGGAGCTGCGAAGGGCATCGTAAGCCATTTTTGCCAGGGGCACTGGTTTTTTCAACTCTGCTAATCCCTCTAATTCAGTCAGTCCCATTTTTGTCAGTCCTTTTTTTAGCATGTTTAATGTGATATATTACATGCGCAATAAACCATGTCAAGTAATTTTAATTGTTTTTTGCAGTTTTTTTATATAACTACTACACCAAGTCTTAAATCTATCGGGGGATAACGCAACTTAAACGCACCTGATATTCAAAGATTTTTTACGAATAATCCCGAAAAATTTATGATTCGGTGTACTACCACGGGCAGACCGTATTCCAGTCCCGGCAAACGAAGGTGTCGGCAGGGGTAGAATATATTTCTGCCCCATGCTGTGGGCAGATCCAGATAGAAAAGCAGAACGGCCTTATTTCTTGACACTATTTATGGTTACGTGCAATATATCATATAAATAATACTAAGAGTAAATCAGGAGTTAATAATAGTAACATGGAATTAAGTGAATTAAATAAACCGGAACCGCTGGCCAAAATGGCATATAATGCCCTGCGTGACTCAATTTTATCCAACACCCTCACCAGTGGGACTATCTATAATGAAAAAAACCTGGCTCAGCAGCTGGGGATTTCCAGAACCCCGGTCAGGGAGGCCCTGTTGGAACTTTCTTCCCAGGGGCTTGTTGCGTTTTTACCCCGCAAGGGAGTGGTGATAAACAGTTTCAAAGAAGCGGATATCAACGAAATTTTTGAACTTCGTCATATCATTGAAACCCACGCTTTTAAAACGGCTTGTATCCAATCAGACACCGCAGACCTGACTGAAATGGAACGCTGTCTCGAAAACCAGCGCCGCATTGCCATTAAATCCGGTGACATTACCCGATTCATGGAAATGGATCGCGCATTCCACATGGCCTTTGCCCGGTTGACGGGCAATAAACGTCTGATTTCCATCATGGAGAATATCAGAGACATTCTTCATATCATGGGCAGCTACGCCCTTGCCGTTGAGGGCCGTATGACCGAGGTGGTGTTGGAGCATGAAAAAATTTTAAATGCCGTTAAGGAAGGAAATATCGAAACTACATTGACGCTCCTTTTAAATCATCTTGAACAAAGCAAAGTAGCTGTCAGCCACAAAGCCTTACCCCCTTCACGGTGACCTGTATCTCCTTTTATTCGATAAGTACCCGAGCATATACTCTTCAAAATAAAATTCATAAATATCAATGGATATATGTCTGTGGAATACCTAAAAAGATATGTGTGGGTACTTAATAATTTTACCCCCTCGGGGACAGCCATCAAACTCATGAGGAAAAAATACCAGATGAAAAGTATTCCCGTTGAAAAGGCCATTGGAATGATTTTGTGCCACGACATCACAGAAATTGTTCCGGATATCTTCAAAGGCCCTGCCTATAAAAAGGGTCATGTAATTACAGAGGCAGATGTCCCCCGTCTGCTGGATCTTGGAAAACGACACATCTATGTGTCTGATTTCAAAGGTAGAATCCACGAAAATGATGCGGCCGTGCGCATTGCATCAGCAGCCTGTGGTCCGGGCCTTGAGTTAACGGCCCCGGTGGAAGGCAAGGTTACTTTTGTAGCAAAACATAAAGGGCTTTTAAAAATCAATGTTCATGCCCTTGAAAAAATCAATGCCATTGATGACATCATGTTTGCCACCCTCCACACCCTCCAGACCGTTGAAAAAAAACAGGATCTGGCTGGCACCCGCATCATCCCTCTTTCCATTAAAGAGGAGAAAATAGCGGCTGTGGAAGAGATTTGTCGAGCCCATTTTCCCATCATCGAAATAAAACCCTTTGCCCCCCTTAAGGTGGGAATGATCGTCACCGGCAGCGAGGTTTTTAGTGGCAGGATAAAAGACAAATTCGGCCCGGTGGTAAAGGGAAAATTCGAGGATCTGGGAAGTCATGTTTTTCGTGAAATCTTGGTGTCAGATGATCGTGAAATGACCGTTAAGGCCATCCACTCCCTGGTGGCGGAGGGTGCACAGATGATAGCTCTGACCGGTGGCATGTCCGTGGATCCCGATGATCAGACCCCGGGCTCCATCCGTGCTGCTGGTGGCCGTGTGGTTACCTATGGTGCTCCGGTGCTTCCCGGGGCCATGTTCATGCTCTCCTTTCTTGGTGAGATTCCCGTGATTGGCCTTCCCGGTTGCGTCATGTACCACAGGGCCAGCATTTTTGATCTTATTGTGCCACGGCTCCTGGCAGGGGAAAAGGTTGACAAAACCACCATTGCAGGCATGGGTCATGGCGGGTATTGCTCAAACTGCAAAAATTGTAGATTTCCCATCTGTGGATTTGGGAAATAGGCTTTTTGTTTTCACCTTTGGACAAAAATATTTGGCGTCCTTAATATGATCCCAAAAGTACCTTACAGTCTTTTGGGAAAAGTCCCTACAAATGACCCAAAATCAATCTGCATCGGTTGCCGAAGAGCCCAGAGCATCGGAAGTAATCATCAGGGACTTGCCCGAAAATAGACTACCACTATGTCGAATTTAGTGTGTTGATATTGCATTATAATAAATTTTAATTTGGTAGTTTATTATCGTGCAAGTCCCTCATTTATTAATGGTTTAAAAGCTTAGTCTTTTCGGTGAATTGAGGATATAAGGCCATGGATGTCTTTAGTGAATGCCCATAATCAACGTAGTCCCTGCGGGGGGTACTCATAATTGCATACATCACCGGATATGCAACTTTATCACTCAAAATCTTAATCTGTGCATATTCCCATAATAATATCTGTTTTTTGGGATTGATTTCAAAACGGGCATTCTCTATGAGTTTATCAATTGAACTGTAGTGTGAAAAATTTGTACTCGGTTTCTTACCGGTGATTAAAATAGAATCTGAATGGAAGAACTGGGTGAGGAACGCATCTGCATTTGGACGCCATGCTGAATAAATAACAATAGCTCTCGGGTCTTCTCTAATAGCTTTGTGCATGGCTGCATGTGCGAGGGTTTTAACGGTACAATCAATATTTATTCTTGCGAGTTGTTCTTTCAATATTCGGTAGAAATTACGGTAAGTTCTTTTTTCTGATCCCACCAAATCTAAATGAAATCCATTGGGATATCCCGCCTCTGACAGAAGGGCTTTGGCTTTTTTAAGATCTTCTTTGTATTCCAACCCCAGTTTTGAAACTTCTTTTTGTGTGAGTCCTCCTGGCAAAAACTTAACAGGTACCGGGGAAAAGACCGGTCTAACACTATTTTTTTCATAAACGTCTAAAAACTGCTCTCTGTTTAATGCATGGATCACAGCCTCTCTGACTCGGATATCGTCCATGGGAGGCATACTGGTGTTGAAATGGATAGTTGTCACTTCACCCGGGCCGTGGGGGGTGATTTCAATCCCAGGATTTTGTAATAGATTATCCATAAATTCTTTTTTTCCACTGCCAATAATCACATCCAGTGTGCCATCCAAAAGACCTGTTTTACGTCGTTCAATGTCTGGAATAAAATGTATTTCAACACCATCCAATGCCGGTTTCCCTCTGAAATAATTGATGTGGGCATCGAGACTCAACTTGACACCTGCGTGATGGTTCTTGAACTTAAATGGACCCGTTCCTATAGGATGATTTTGATATGCCTTATATCCCATTTTTTCAATTGCTTTTTTGCTGACAATAAATCCACCGTTATGATTTGTGATTTTTGAGAAAAAGAGAACAGATGATATAGGATGTTCAGGGACAAATTCCACAGTGTATTTATCTATTTTGTTAGCCACTATACCTGCATACACTCCGGAATAGGCTGATTTTTCTTTATTTGCTGCTTTTGTGAAAGAGTAAACCACATCATCAGCCGTTAATTCGTATTCAGGGGTCTTGGGACCAGAGTGGAACATTACCCCCCTACGCAGCTTTACAATCCAGCATTGGCGTCCATTTACAATTTTAAATATTGGCATTTCTATTGCAAGATCAGGTTCAATCTTAGGGGCATTTCCTGGCATGTAACGTAACAGCCCGCTAAACACCATATCGGCAAAGGCTCGATCCTGTGATCCAGCAGCATAATGAGGATCCATTGTTCCCATACTACTTACATGGACGGCAAATCTAAGGACATTACCGCTCTTATCCATGGTTATTGAATCGAACTTTGCATCAGATTTTGATGGGGATGATGGGACGTCCTCCCCTGCCCAGGAAGCGGTGGATGCGAGCAGGGGGAAAATTATAAAAAAAGATAATAACAGGATGGCGAACGTTTTGATATGTGACATAATAGAATTTCTCATTCCCTATTGCAAACTTGATGGCCTCGTAAAAAGTCAGACGTCCAATTTTTAACCACAACTCATTGTGATTGAACAAAAAATAGACCCATATAGGTAAATATTCGGGGTGTCACTGTAAATGTTTGGCCAGTGCCCCATATCCGCTTAGTTGGGATTGTGTAGCATACTATTGCTATGTGAGCAGTCTCAAATGAGTGAAGATGGGGTGCTGGCCGAATATTTAACCATATAGTGTGGTTTAAATTTCGTAGGCTGACTTTTTACAGGTTCATCAAACTTGCGTAGTTCCAAACAAATTATTTGATCATGATTACCTATTGTACTTATTGTGTTTGTTTCGGTTCATATGATTTGATGGCAAGAAACAAAATATTATTTTTTCTTTTTTTTCATTTCTATGTACCAATCTTCTTTGCCATAAAACGCATCTGAGCATTTAGGACACATGCTGTGGCTAAAGGAAGCATTCGAATGCTTTTCAATATAGCTTTCCAGTAAATTCCAATACCCTTTATCATCTCTAATTTTCTTACAAACGGAACAGATCGGAACAATACCTTTTAATGTTTTAATCTCATCCAGAGCTGATGTAAGATCCTTAATTATTATTATTTTTTCTTTCTCTATCCGTTTTTTTTCTTTAATTTCTTTTTCAAGAACATCACGTGAAACTGTAATATTTTGAAGGTTTTGGGCCATATTATTGAACGCTTGAGCCAGATGATCAAATTCATCATTAGATTGAATTGAAATCCGGGTTTGAAGATTGCCCTTCCCAATTTGTTTTGCCCCTTCTGTCAAAGATTTTAAAGGAAGCATTAATCTCCGAACTAAAAACATTAGAACTAAAGCGACTATAATTGACCCAAGACTACCCACAATAAGAAGACACGGTTTTATTTTATTGGCAGGCCCGTAATAATCCTTTACTGGGTCTGCTGCAAAAACGAACAAGCCCCATGGTTCGAAGTATTCTGAGATGGCAAGAGTCTCTTCGTTATAGGTAAAATACATATTTTTATTCTCACCATTATTTGTTTTACGGAACCAATTTTCACCTTCGAGCTTTTTACCAATTTTATTTTTATCAGAATGTATGACAATAACTCCCAAGGAATCAGTTGCAAATAAGTATCCATCATCACCCATGTCAATATCGAGGAAAGACTTGCCAGCGTCTAATTGTGCCTTAGCCTTACTTGCACTTATGGTTTCCAAACCATACATCCTTAAATTTTGTTCTTGTTCTGCTAATATGTTTACAGCCACAGTCAATTTGCCCGATAGCCAGGTTTTAGCAAGGTTGTTAAGAGCATTTGTTGAAAAATAATAATTTATTCCACCCATAATAAAAATAATAAGAGTAACCAGTGGCAACAATATAATTAATATTTTGGAAAGAATATTCATGTTCATATTTCGCTAAACCTATGTAAAAAAGTTTATTTGAAAAATAATATGCTACGCAGTCCCAACTAAGCGAATATGGGGCACTGAGCAAATATTTACAGAACCAACCCGAATCTATACTTAAATTGATACTCTTCTGCATTGATACCAATTGTTTACGGAAGGTTAATTCTTTAATACCATATCTGGGATAAACCAAATTTTCAATCTTTAATATGAAATTCATCTCTATGGGGCAAGGCATTTTCAAATGATTTAATTCCCAATTTTAAGTTAATTGGAGAGGGAAATTTACCGATCATATTTAACTTTCACCTGCATTAATGTTTGGGATTGGTCATAACATGGGCCACTTTGAAGCGATTTTTTTTGACCTAAAAATAAAGTCAATAATTACAGATAATTGACAAGAGCATATATTCATTTCCCGTATAGTGGCCCACCTTATGACCAACCCCATTCTGCATCATCAAGAATGGCCCATCCTGTGATTAAGCCCATAATTAAGTATGGTGTCCCCAGATTTTACAGATTTTATAATTAAGTATGGTGTCCCCATATTTATTCGGATTTCGGATTTTTATCAACCAGCTACTCCGGTGAAGTTGCACCATTAATAACAAAAAAGACCATGACACCCCCAAGGTGACATGGCCTTTTTACTGCATTGTTAGCGTAATATTTTATTTTTCAGTGGGGAACTGCTCTTTATAAAGCTTTGCAGCCACCTGGGGCCCCAGCCACAGGCTGGGCAGAAGGATAAATCCAACAGGCACAGCCGTTACCACGATAAAAGATTGCAGGGCTGAAATACCACCCTGGCCAATGGCCAGTAATACCGCAGCCACAGCACCCATCATGACGGCCCAGAAAACCCGCATTCCCGTTGGAGGATCATCTTCACCGGTCACGGCAATGGAGATGGTCAACGCCATGGAGTCGCCGGTGGTGGTGAGAAATATTACGATGAGCAATAAAAATGCCGGCACCATGATAAAGGATAACGGCAATTGCTGTACAATGGCAAGTAACGCTGCCGGCAGGCCGTTATCTGTAAGGGCCTTGGATACAGAACCGGGATTGGCCAGCTCATAAAAGATGCCGGACCCACCCAGAACGGAAAACCAGAAGTTGGTGACAATGGGGGCAATGACACCAACGGCCATTACAATTTGACGTATGGTACGTCCCCTTGAAATACGGGAGATAAAAACGGCCATCATGGGACCATAGCCAAGGAACCATCCCCAGAAAAAAACCGTCCACCAGCCAAGCCAGCTCGTATCGCCACGGTAAAGGGTCAACAGGGGAAAATCTTTGATGTAGGTGCCAAATCCCGTGAGAAAGGAGTCAATGATAAACCCGCCAGGTCCCAAAATCAGAATAATGGCGATGAGGGCAACGGTGAGTAAGATGTTGAAGCGGCTTAATATCTGGATACCCTTTTGAAGTCCACTGACAGCTGAAATGGTGTAGATAATCACCAGGCCAATGATAATGCACAGCTGGGTGAAGTAGACATCGGGGATACCAAAAAGATGCTGAAGGGCAAAGCTAAGCTGGAGGCCCAAAAACCCAATGGGGCCGATGGTACCGGCTGCCACGGCGATAATGGATGCCGCATCAACGGCCACACCCAGCCAGTTGTTCATGATTTTTTCACCAAAAAGGGGATAAAGCAATGCACGGGGTTTTAAGGCCACCCCTTTATGATAGTGACTGTACATAAGCACAACGGCGCTTAAGGTTCCCAGAATGGCCCAGGCAAGAAAGCCCCAGTGTAAATAACTCTGGGCCAGGGCCGGTGCCACCGCGGCCTGTGTGGCAGATTCAATGCCCTGAAAGACCGGCGGAGTAGATGTGAAATGGTACATGGGTTCGGCAGCCGACCAGAAGACGCCACCGCCGGCAAGCAGCGTACACATGATGATGGAGATCCAGCGAAAACTACTCATTTCCGGTTCGTCTATGTTACCCAGTTTTATATTGCCGTATTTGGAACATGCCAGCACAATGCTGATCAAAAATGTCAGCAGTAGCAGCACCTGCCAATAGGCACCAAAATATTTACATGCAAAGCCAAAGCCTGTATTGACCATTCCCGATACAAAATCAATGTTCACAAGGGCTGCCACAACAAATGCCAGCACGATGCCACCACTCCATCCAAATACGGGCCAATCAATGCCCTTTGATGTTGTTTCCTGTCCGTTTTCCACTGTTACCTCCTTTATTGGGTTGAATATTTTTTTTAACCATAACAAGTTGTCCTATGAATCGTAAGGGAGTCTGCACTTCTTTATTACCCGGGCTCCATATCCAGGTATTGCGAAAAAATGAGGGCATTCTTCATTTTCCAGTTTCAACTGGTTGGGGGCTTCACCATGATAAAACTACCCACTTTCAAATTTAATGCTCCGTATTTACAGCATATTTTAAGTGAAGATGGACAGATTATTTGTCATGAACTCCCTTGGCTCAATTACTCTTTTTCCAGGGACCTTTTTCCCCAAAAGTGTAACGTCTTTGGGGGATATGAAGGATGCCAAAATGAGCCATTATTATTGCCGATTTCAGACCTGAGCCTGGTCGACAATAGTGTCAATTTCTTTTTCAATAGATGGGGAAAGGAGGGTCTTTGGGGTTGCCTTGATCATCTCCAACATTCGCTCCCGGGCAACCGTGTAAATATCTTTGCCACCGTCCTGCTCCCACAGATCCCAGTTGCGACGTTCCAGCAATCTGGGCATCCACAGCTCTTTTCTAAAATTTTGAAAGGTGTGGGGTTGGGCCAGAAAATTTCCCCCGGGTCCCACATTTTTCATGACGTCCATGGCAATGGTTGCGTTATCCACCACAAGTTCTTTTGTCACGCGCTTGATGCCGGCCATGCACTCATCACAGAAAACAAGGTCGGCAAAATCCACCACCATATCCATATCAAGTTGCATGGAATCCAAGAGATCTGCGGCCATGCCTCCCATGGTTCCGATCATGCCTGTTTCAAAGCCAGCCTGGGCATCCAGCACCTTGGCATCCCGCAGCAGTGAAGGCATGCGAATGGGAAGATCAAGGTGTCGGCCCATCTGGGACATGGCCACCTTGAGAATACCAAATTCCGGGCAGGCCATGGAGATGTTCCCGGTTTTCATGTCAATGCCCCGGGCAAAGCTGGTGTATATGATGGGAGAACCGGGGTTGACGAGCTGGGACACCACGATGCAGGCCAGAATTTCCGCATGGGCCTGGGCAATGGTTCCGGCAATGGTGATGGGGGATGAAGTTCCCAGTATGGGGCCGGAACTGGCGATGACCGGGATATTCCATCGATTCATTTCCACCATTGAATCAATGGTTTCAGAGCTAAGACCAAAGGGGGGCAAGGTGAGCACCCAGCCGGATATAAAGGGGCGTTTACGAAACTCGGCTTCTCCTCCCAGGGCAAGGGATGCCATTTTTGCCGCATCTTGAACGCACCGTGCCCCGAACATCCCGCCTGTGATGTGTTTTGTGGTATTTTTTATGGTGGTCGCCCAGGTATACCAGTCGTTATAGGCACCGGGGACTTCCTGGGGCGTTACCAGACCGCCGTTTACGCCTACATTTTCAAGCTGATCTGCCATTCGGGTCAGAACGGCAAGGTCTTCATTGGTGGCGGGTCGTTTTAACTGGGTGTGGGGATCCATGACATTTACCGCCATGGTCATACAGGCAAGGCTGGGATCATGGGTATTAAAACTGATATCCTGTGCAGGATTCCGTGCATAGAGCACCACATCATCTCTTTTGGGAACAGTGGAAAGGGCTGACTCAACCATTTTTTCCGAAAATTTTACGATATTACCGTCCACGATATCGGCACCGGCACTTTTTAAAAGTGCCAATGTCTCTTCATGGGGCATTTTCATACCGATTTCACTGAGCATTAAAAGGGACTGGTTATGGAGATAAAGGATTTCTTCTTGTGACAAGTATTTTATGGAAGGCTTCATAACGCTTACTCCGTTGCTGGGATTTTATTTTTTGGAAAAATAGTGTTCAAGCAGTTTTCGTCTTTCAATACTAAGTACCCGAGCATATATTTATTCAAAACAAAATCCATAAATATCAATAGTATATGTCTGTCGAATACCGAAAAACATATGTATAGGTACTTATCTCCATGAATCCACATGGGATTTACCAGAAAAGAAATTGAAAAATAGTCTTGCATGAATCATCACCTACCCAAAACTTAGTGATATATTATATGCATTAGTGATATATTACATACTCACACTCTGTCAAGCCCAATTTTATAATAATAAATATTATCTTATGCTCATAACCGTGGATAAAAAAATTTGATATTGAGTAAAAGCTTCGTGTACAGACAAAATTAAGTTAAAATAAGAGCCAGTGCTGGAAATTTGATCAATAGCATGATCATTAAAACAATTGCCATCACAAATGGAATAATCCATAAAATAATATCCCGAATACTTCCACTGCCGCGCACCCCCTGGGTAACATATAGGTTTAACCCCACAGGTGGTGTAATCAATGCCATTTCAACCAAAAGGATCATCACCACGCCAAACCAGATCGGATCGTATCCCAGGTTTACAATGATGGGATGAACCACCGGAATGGTTAACGCCATCATTGAGAGCGTTTCAATAAAAACGCCCAGAATAATATACATGCAGATAATGGCAAAAAGTGTATTGGCTGGAGAAAAACCAAGGGCATCAATAAACTCTGTGATTTGTCTGGTTACACCAAGAGAAATAAAAATAAAATTTAAAAAGTATGCGGCAAACAAAATCAGCATTATCATACCGGTAGTTTTTACGGTACCCTCTGTTGCCTCAACAAATGTTTTCCAATTTAATTTTTTGTAATAGGCGGTAATAGCTGTTGCAACAAGTACCCCCAAAGCCGCAGACTCTGTTGGGGTTGCAAGGCCAGTATATATGGAACCCAGTACAACAATAAAAACCATAAAAATGGGAACCAGGTCTTTCAGGCTGGTAAGACGTTCTGCCATGGTAGCCTTTGTGCTGTCGCTGCCTACAGAGGGGTTGATAACACAAACCACAAAAATGATGACCATGAAAAGAATCGCAAGAAGTACACCGGGAACAATCCCGGCCAGGAATAATTTTGGAATAGAGGTATTGGTCAAGAAACCGTATACAATGAGATTTATTGAAGGGGGGATTAAAATACCCAACGTCCCCCCAGCGGCAATGGATGCCGCAAAGAACCCTTCATTATATCCAAATCGTCTGCATTCAGGAAATGAAATGGTTCCCATGGTTGCGGCGGTTGCTACACTTGATCCCGACGTGGCGGCAAATATTGCAGAGGATGCAATATTTGCATGTAGCAGCCCCCCCGGTAACCAGGATAACCACTTATCCATGGCTCTGTACGTTCTTTGTGCAATGCCTGATTTCACCAGGAGCTGTCCAAGCATTATATATAATGGAATGGCAAAAAGATTATAATTTGAACTGACATTCCAGACAACCTCTCCCATGGCCCTATGAAAGGGTAAGGTTGAAAATACCTTTGTCAGAACAAATCCCAGATTCCCCATTGCCGCTCCCACCGTCATACTGGCCAGTAAAAACAGAATCAGTACGGTAAGCGTAACAATCCAAATCATTTGTTGTCTCCTCCCTGCCCTTGAATCTTTTTGATATCAATCCCGCTTTCTTCCTTAATCTCTTCATCCAGAACGGGGCACCCTGCAAAATCAGCCATCTCCTGAAATTGACGTTGCCACGCCATTTTCAGGATCACCACCGTAAATACAATAACGACGATGAAAAAGAATAAAATCCCTAAAAACCATAATCCCTGGGGTATCCACATGGGTGTCTGAAGGGGGGTGTTGGCCCTGGAGAGTCTTACAATTGATGTTTTTAAGGTTTTAAAAGTGTAGTACGTCATTGGAGACACAAATGCGGCAAGGGCCAGAAAAGAAGTCACATCAAGAAGGCGCTGTAGTCCAAACGAGAGTTTCGTATATAAAAAATCGATTCGGATGTGCCCTTTTTTTATGAGCGTATAAGAGAGTGACCATGCACATATGATGGCGAATGTATAAGCGGATAATTCGTCGGCCCCCTTGGTTGAAACGGAAAAAAATTTTCTTAAAACAACCTCAAGGGCAATAAATAGAGACATGCCCATTAATAAAAAACCACACACAATGACAGACCAGTGTGACACCTTTTCAAGACTTTTAATAATCCCCATCATAAATGTCCTTTACATGCCTTTTCGGCATCTTAAATGTGCTTTTCAACTCGTCAGTTGTAAATTCTCATAACCTACTGAATTTATTAGTAGTGAAAAAATTAGAATAAAAATTCCAGTTCTAATGATTTCAGTAAGTTATAGAATAATGGCTTAGCAGACTCAGAGAACTTACAACTCACGAGTTTTCAAGGGGGGGTCATAAAAATAGGTAGTGCTTCAATGGGGCAATGATTTTTGATTTAAAGCCTGTCCACCCACAGGTGTCTTCTGTTTGACACTTGAAGCCTGTTTGCAGAGCATCTTCATTAACTTACCTTGTTGCGGCACTACCAAACCCATTCTGTTAATTTTGAAAGTTACTTTTTGGAAACCGCTTTTAACCCAACCACCTTTCCGATGGTATTGTTCCAGCGCTCAGTGGCTTCCGGGCCGACTTGTTCAGCATATTTGGGAAGCACATAATCCTGTAATATCTTTTTGGAAAGAGCGATATCTTCATCAGAAACAGCAATTGCCTTCATTTGAGCAGTTGTACCTTCAAACGCACCGGTGGCTGTGAGGCGTTCAATACCTTCGGTTGTTTCAGCCTCAGCCACAGCCCAGGCTGGCCCGATCACACTTTTTTCATACATGTCCATGAATAATTTTTGCTTTGTATCCCCAAGCCCATTCCAGGTGTCCATGTTCATAACGGCTGCCATGAGAGCCCAGCCACCAACTGGAATGGGTTGCAAAAATTCGGTAACTTCACCCCATCCAGCATTATAACCTGGCAGACTCCCGGCGATTGCAGCATCAATAACACCTCGATTCAAGGCTTGAACAACTTCGGAAAATTCTGTTGTAACACCCGTGGCTCCCAGCGCATCCAGAAAAGCCGCTGTTGTCCAACCACTGCCACGCACTTTTTTCCCCTTGAGATCAGCAAGGCCATTTATGGGCACTTTGGAAAAAACCATTTGAGCCGGATACGGTGTAATGCCAAGTAATTTAACATTAAAACACCGTTTGAAAGCGTCTTCCATAACCGGTCTATATGCCCGAACCACCTTATCTGCGGTTTCCAGGTTCCATGATAATGCCGGCATATCCAGACCTGCCAGTTCGGGACAATCGGAAACAATATAGTTGGTTAATGTGTGCCCAACATCAAAAATACCATTGTCCATCTGCCGCAGCAATCCAACGCCATTAACGTTGATCTGTCCGAGGGTTGAAACAATCTCCGCCGTAAGCTCACCATCACTTTGTTCTTTAATACCCGCTGACCAGAAGGGCTTTTCAATGTTTTTATGAATGGAGAGAAACCCCCAACTTCCCACGACTCTGAAATGTTCACCAAATGCTGGCATGGTAAAAAATAAAATCAACAGTCCTGCAAAAAAAGTTTTAACCAATTTTCTCATCTTAATTCTCCTTTTTAAAAATGTGTAACTCCGTTTGAGGGTTTTCATGGATCTGTTTTTGTAGTGCAGTCCTTTTATTCTTCATTGTGGTATACCGATTTGTCAGGGTCGTTAATCCATGATAGGTCGCGGTCAGGGTTGTGATTCATATCGATATTTTATCCATTTCATCCAAGTGAATTCGCCGCTTGATTAACACTTCCCTCATTTATATCGCCCGTAATCATTTGGAAGTATCTCTGCTTTTATTGTGGGAAGACGAGGTGACATAGGTCTGTAGAACAGCCGCTTTACTTTGTTCCAGATGATGACTCATCAAGACCCTCGATTCCATGGTCATACCCTGCCGAACAGCGTTCAGTAAAATGCTATGCTCACTGACCACTGCATCCATCCGCCCTTCAAGTGCCACTGCGTGTAGCCCCATGAGATGCATATAATCTCTGATATTTTGCATGATAATTTCAATCCGGCTGTTATCTGTGAGTTTACCCAAAGCAACATGAAAAGAACGATCAAGTTCCACAAACTTACTGGGGGCGTTTTCCTTTGCTGCACAGGACTGAGATCTCAGAATTTCGCCCAGGGTATCAAATTCAAGCAGAGAAGCGATGTGAGAAATTTTTTCCATTGTTGCCAGTTCAATGGCACTTCGGATTTCAAATATTTCTTCAATATCCTTGTTGGAAAATTTTTTAACAATAAATCCTTTGCGTGGCAATAGGGATATCAGGCCCTGGGATGAAAGTTCTAAAAGAGCTTCCCGTACGGGCGTTCTTGAAATCCCCAGATTTTTCGCTATATGAACTTCGTTGTATGTTTCGTTTATTTTAATTTCACCGGACAAAATTGAGTGCCGGATGGCATTGTAAGCCATTTTCGCAAGGGATTCAGGTTGATTTAAGGGCGTAAAGTTCAGCATGGCTTTCCTTACCGGTTCAGAACCGGAAGTAAAAGGGCTTTTTAACTTATCTTGCAAAACAACATGATTAAAGTAACGCTTAAGTTTGGGCAGTCTTCATTTGCCGGTTTACACTTGCTGAAACAAAGTTTCCATTCTTTTTAAGAACACACCTATTCAAATGTAAATACATATTAAGGATTTTTAATTTCATAATAAAACCTAATGCATGTGATATATTACACACAATATGTCTGTCAAGCTTTTTTTAAAATATTCATTTTTTGAATTGATCTGAACCTCTTCCATAGAGAGTGAATCAGGATGAATTCATCCTGCCACTGGAATGCCTCCGTGTTTTTGGGATTTTTTTTATCACTCCTTATTCTTAAAATATTATCAGTAATTCCTGAACAGACTGGGTTACACCACCGGTAATCTTTGCCTGGAGACATTATGCTTGCCCGATATTTACTTGAATTTAAGCGGCATGACCTGTATGTAAATTAGAGGTCACGGCAGAGGCATATCCATGGAGCGTTACTTTAATATAAGGTTTAATATGTTGATAATTGGTCATAGAGGATCTCCTGGAACATCTCCGGAAAATACCCTCAAATCCTTTGAAGAAACGGTTCTGTCCGGGGCAGATGCCCTGGAGTTGGACGTACAGATATGTAAAACAGGAGAGCTTGTTGTCATCCATGATATGAGGGTAGATCGCACCACTGATGGGAAGGGGCTGGTCTCCCAACTTACTTTTTCTGAACTGCGTGGCCTTGACGCCGGCATACCTTCACCCTTGCTAAATTTTCTTCAATCAATACATTCAGCCGAGTTTCTTTTTTTGATTGTTCCTCAAACTCTGCTTTCTGCTTGTCATATAGGCCATCAAATGCATCGGAGATATATCGAAGGAATATCAACCCCAAAACAACATGTTTATACTTAGCACCGTCAATGTTCTTCCGGAGCTTGTACACCGCCTTACAGAGCTTTGTCTCCAGGGGTTCTTCCTTATTATTATTATTATTATTATTGGTTTGGCATCCTTCATATGACCCTAAAAATAATTTACACTCGATGTTCAAGTTTTTGTGCAACCATTCTAAACACTATGCTTGTGGGTGATGTTTTTTTGTGACTCAAATTCGTCAATAAAGCATAAGTCATTGATATTATTTCATATCAAAAATCATGCCAACATGGTATTTATTCAAAAACCTAAGTAATATTATGTAATTATATTAAAGGTTTAAAAAAAACTTGAACATCGAGTTACAGTCTTTTAGGAGACAACCCCTGTAATGGGGAATGCTCTAAGAAAGTGTAAAGTAGTTTTGAAGCAGCAATTCTAATTATGACACTTGATGGCTTTTCAAACTGCAAATTTACGGTTTCGCTCAACGTAAATTCAGCACGTTATGCACCATTGGTGCTGTTTGGAAATCCATAATTAGAATTGCTGGTTTTGAAGGATTCCAATGGTTTCAGTTATTCAATGTATATAAAACAGTCAGAGAGTTTATGAGTGACGAGGTTGTTCTTTGAAGTTTAAACCCCAGAAAGGGTGTTATTATGAAAATAAAGATGAGTAATGCCAGTTTAGATCCCACCTGCACCATGGAAGTGATGGATCATGCCGGTAAAATAAAAGAGGTAGGGGTTGCCAGTGAGTATCCATTAACCATAAAGGTAGACGGGCAGGAGATCGTCACCCTGATGACCATTGGCACCAATCCCGAAGAGTTGGCACTGGGGTATTTGAGAAATCAAAAACTCATGGATGATATTGACGATATCGCCGAGGTGATGGTGGATTGGACCCATGAGACTGTGGACGTCAAAACCCATGGACATAAGGCCCCCCTGGATATTGAGAGCAAGTTATCCACACGCATTGTCACCAGTGGATGCGGCCAGGGAACCCTTTTTAGTTGCAGTTTGGATAAATTATATGAGGTGGATCTGCACAGGGTTATAGTGTTGCAAAGCGATGTGTACAGCCTTTTAAAGGGGTTGGCAACAAGTAATGAGGTGTATCGCCGGGCAGGATCGGTGCATGCCTGTGCCCTTTGTGAAAAAGATAAGGTGTTGATTTTCATTGAAGAGGTGGGTCGGCACAATGCAACAGATGCCATCTCCGGCAGGATGTGGGTCAGGAATATTTCCGGCCGTGGCAAAATGCTTTACACCACGGGTCGTGTCACTTCAGAGATTGTAATCAAGGCAGCCCAGATGGGCATTGCTGTGTTGATTTCCAAATCCGGGATTACCAACATGGCCCTGGAGTTGGCCCGGGATTTGAAAATGACCATCATTGGCCGGGCCAAACAATCGCGTTTTCTGGTTTTTCATGGTCGTGAGAATGTGGTGCTGGATCAGTTGCCGGAGGATAGTTTATAACTGCCACGGGCAGACCGTATTCTGGCCTCGGCCTGCCCACAACGAAGCTTGAAAGAGTGTTAGACGCATCTACTCTTTCATATAAACATACATGGCTGTAAAACCATCCACAACGAAAAATGAAAGTCCTTTAATCTTAGGATGTTGCTGAGACTTTCATATAAACGGGCATGTTCTGCCGGACACAACAAATATTGAAAGTGGCATTATGCCGCCCCCCCCCCCGACGGGCAATAGGCCCGGCCGGAACCGTAGACGGCACAATTGGCCGGTTCCTATTACC
>CAYSSE010000018.1:0-30366 GCA_964433355.1 uncultured Desulfocicer sp. | reverse complement strand
CTATTCTGTTCTTCACCTGCAAAATAGATGCCAACCGTCGTTTGCGCTCATAGGTTGCGTCCAGTCATTTCGGTATTCAGAAGCCCAGAGTAAAGCCCTTGACAGTCGTTTGGCAAAAGCAGAGGAAGCCCTCAAGCGTCTCACCCCCGAACCAGGACCTGGAAAAAAGCAATACCAGGATGAATCTAAATTGGAGTGCGCTGCTGATAAAATTTTGAAGCGTCATAACGTTGAAGGGTTAATCGAGTATAGCTTGGAGCGTCAAGAATTTCATAAAACTATTCGTGCTTATGGGAACAAACCAGCACGGGTAGAGACAACAATCAGGTATCAAATACATATAACAAGAAAGACTGATGCAATTGAACAGAATCGAAAACGTCTCGGATGGAGACTTTATGCCACGAACTCAACGACTAAAAACCTTTCTCTGACTCAAGTTGTTCTTGTCTACCGGGATCAATATCTTGTCGAGCGGAATTTTGGTCACCTTAAAGGACGGCGTCTTGGTATTACGCCATTATATGTACAACGAGATGACCATGCCTGTGGCTTGATACGCTTATTGACTATCGCTTTGCGTGGCATGGGACTTGTCGAGTTCGGTGCCCATAAAAAATTACAAGAGAATCAAGACACTCTTCAAGGCATCTACCCTGGAAATCCCAGACGTAGTACATCCACGCCATCTGTTGATTTGCTCTTGAAAGCGTTCAATGAAGTCGATTTTTTTGTTACGGATTTGCCCAATGGACAACATTTTGAGCAAATTTCCCCCCTCAATGAGGTACAAAAGAAAATTTTATATCTATTGGATTTGCCGGAATCAATTTATAGCAGGATGACTCAACAGACACAATATGGCAAACAATTACCCAACACATCAGCTACGAAAGATTCGTGGATGTGTAATTAGGGATATTTGCTATCGATCGAACTATCGAACAACAATTATAGTGCCGGTCATATGACTTGATACGAGAAATTGGCATTATTTTAACATAACTATCTATTTTGATTGAAAAAATATTTTTCAGCGAGTATCAGCTCATGTGACCGGCACTATAGGTGTATTGAATTTTATTTTATTTGATTTGATTTGATTTGATTTGATTTGATTTGAATTTGCAAATTGTAGTGTGTTGTGCTGCATATTTTCGATACTACCCCATTATAAATGAGGGTGAAATAATGATTTGGGGGCATATCTCTTCGGATGATTGAAGAAAATATGCCATTTAACGTAACAAATATGATTTGAAATGAAATTTAAAGATTTAGATCTTAAAACCATCGAACCGGTAGTTTCTTATCAAAATTATAATAAAAATCAAAATTGTTTAATTCAAAACGCATTGTACCAGGTTGCAATTCTTTTTCAAAATCGAGAGATTGGCTTATCTCAGTCATTCTCTTGCTTATAAAACTATTTGCATCTTGATATTTTCCTTTGAGGTTATAACCATTGATAGTTTCTTGAAGTGTCACAATCTCACCTTTAAGCTCTTCAAGATCAATTGGACTTTGATCTAAAGTAGGTTTGCTGAGGATTTGATCAAGAGTGACTTGAATCACTCCTTTTAGAAATTGTAACCCATCTCTTAATTCGTTGTTATTTTTAATTTCCTCAATGGTTTCTTCTATGTTTTTGATTTCAGTTGCAAGTACACGAATATCTCTTTTTATAGTATCTTTTTTCTCAATTAATTCTTTTAGGTGTTCTGAACTATCCATTCTATAGTTACCAATATTTGATAACTCAGAAATAAGATCATCCCTTGAATCATTTACAGAATTAACAATTTCTTCTATCTTAGGAGCCGAACTATGACAGAAAGGGCATACAATTTTATTCTCAATATTTTTAATTTTATTAGCTTCAACAATATGTCGAAGTTTATACCCGTAACTGTTGGCATCGTTTGAATTATCGTTAATTTGTTTGATTAAAAGATTCACATCTGATAATTCAGACATATGATTCCTCAATCCATCCTTTAAATAAGTCAGTTGTAGTTCAACATCACTATCCTCATATGTGTTTCTTGATATCGCAGGCAAAGATTGTGCACGCTTTTTTAGTTCTTTTAAGGATATTTTTTTTTCCAATACATACCCAAGGGCAGTATAGTATTGGCTAATAGGAATACGTAATTTTTCAATTTGCTCTTTTGTATCTAACTTGACTGATTTCTGACGTCTTCTTTCTTTCTTTAAAAGATCCTTTTTTTTATCCAGCTGTTGTTTGATAGAATAATATTCTCCATCAACCCACCCCATAAGGATAGGAAATTGATCAACGGTATCCTTTCTTTTATAGAAATCATCAAACCGATAAAACAGGCTATGCTTATTAGCTATTAAGTTTTGATGCTGGAACAAAAACGAAATAAAACTTCTCATTGTAGCTTTTCCAGAACTCCGTCTTTCACTTTGGCTTTTCTCACGAGTATCTAATACTGACAATCCCAAATGTTCCTCAACATCTCTTTGGACAACTTTCAAAGCCCTGAGAGATTTTTCATTAAAATATTCAAACGAAAATGTATTTAAAAATTTTTCATCTGTTTCTAAGGAAAAATAAGCTTTAGTTTGATTGGTCCCCCATTTAGGTCTGGCAATCACCATAAACTTTTTAGATATTTGAAGAATTATGCAAAATAGTTCTGTAAATTCAGTTATTTTTCCAACTGGAATTGTTGAACGCGAAGAAAAAAGACAATAATCTACAATCTCAATGAGGGCACTCTTCCCGGTTTTAGAGTCGCCCGTGATAATATTTAGACCATCACTAAGAGTAACATCTCTCATTATTCCCGTATTTGAGA
Source organism: uncultured Desulfocicer sp. (assembly GCA_964433355.1). Lineage (GTDB taxonomy): Bacteria > Desulfobacterota > Desulfobacteria > Desulfobacterales > Desulfobacteraceae > Desulfocicer. Next base: position 27,538 of record CAYSSE010000018.1, on the reverse strand, counting down.
AGAGAGCTATTTTTTTTATAAATGCCTTCATATATTTGTAATTCCTAATTTGAGAAAAATGTTGAGATAATCTTCTTTTGTAAAAATGACGCCTAAATAATAAGCTGCCCTACAATACCCCCGAATATTTGCAGGTTCATCCTGATACTTAATGTTGCTTTCAATATAAGTGTATTGCCCGATACTAATTTCAGAGATATTACCGAGATAAATTAAAGCTCTATTAGTAAATTCTTTATATTCTTTAATTTGATCATTCTTATATAAAAGAGCCCTTTTAAATTTCAGCAAATCTTTTTTTTCTATAGAGCTGTTTTTCACAAAGGTTGTAAAAAAAGTACTGTTAATATTGGCTTTAATCCTATCTCTTGTTATATTATCTACTAACAACGGTAGCATGAGATATAACAATTCTGTTTTTATGCCCTGCGGATTTATTTTCATTGCTCCACATAAAAAATGATGCAATAGTTTGCCTGTCCATTGAGGAGAAAGCATTAAGTCTACAAGTTCTTTCGATTTCATTTTAAGTCGTCCTCAGTGTATCTCCAAAAAAATTTTTTTTTTCTACGTTTTGGTGAATCCTACCATTTCGATAATACTTTTGTGTATCAGAAACTCTTGGGATTTCATTATGCGGTGAGTTGATGCTTTCGTAATAAAATTTTCTTGATGTTTTATTTGCATCTGAAGTATTTATACAGTATTCATCAACATACTTCATTTTAACAGACTCAATCTCATCTAAAACAGATTCATCATACTCATCAAGAATATCCGGCATTGTTATAGGTTCATATTGTAAAAATTTTATTTCGCTTTTCTTCGATCGCAGGTAATCCGACACCGCTTTTTCAATTGGACTTTTTCTTAATTTTATTTTTGCCATTTCTTCAATAAATAAAAAATTTATATTCGTGTTATCTATCTCGTTTTTCTTAATTGATGGAAAGGGTATTCTATCCTGTGTGAAATTAGATAGAGAGAGTTGACAAGCAAAATTAAAATCATTAATTTTGATATGCCAATTATAACGATCATCTACTGCTTGCTTATGAATATATCCATATAACCAATGAAAAGCATCTTCTTTGAGTTCATCAGGGATTATAGCAAATATACGATCTTGTACAAGTTCTTCCCATTTCTCTTTAACAGTCAATTGAGATGATTTAATAGTTAGTTTTTCAAGAATTGGTAAAAGGTCATTTCTTTTGAACTTTGCAATACTCGCATCATAATAGGCGCTAATTGTTTTTGTAGGAATTTGGTCTTTTAACAGCTTATATTTTTTTGTTTTTGGCAATTGATTCCAATTGTAAAACAATGAGTTTTCAGGAATATTTGCTGTTGTGTGTAGAACAAGTGAATTAAAAGAACTGGTGTCTTCTGTTACTAAATTTTTAAATGTTTTCCAGAAATCAACAGAATTATTTGTTAAATTAGTCCTTTCAAAATGATGTTTCACTTCCGTGCTTGTTTCACCATCATAAACATCTCCAAAACATTCAAGCCAAACTGTTTCATTTATTTTCGCATGGAAGCAAAGTTCTATAGCAATTAAGACCTGATAGACATACCCTAAATATTTAGGTGTTGCATTATTACTAAAGCTTTCAGACATAATAAATCATCCTTCAATTTTACAGTTATACCTAAACTGGCACTCTTAACTGGCTATATGCTGGCTCAGTAAGATCAAAAGAATCTCCAGAAGTGAAGTGATCCAAACAAACATCAGAATCATACCTTTTAGAGAGAAAATCAGTGGGGCAGCCGAGCGATAGCGAGGGGGCCTGGTACGCAGCGGAAGGCTGTCCCTACCAACGATTTGTTAGTTTCAGGTTTTTAGAAGATTAACTAAATTATGATCCATCAATTCTATCGGATAAGAAATTTTTTCACTGACCTTGATGGGGTATGATAATATTTTACCGAAAATATAATACAGTAATCCTTCATCGTCACCATCAGGATAAATTATTGATATCTTATCTGAGACCTTCTCTTTGAACAATTCGACAAATTCCTCTCTCACAATTATAAATTCAACTTGAGAGATATGAAAAGCAAAGTCGTCTAAATTCCTCCACTCACGTTCAAATGCAAAATCATGTCTTCTCTTATCTTCTTTTTTCCGCCCTCTCACCAACGTAAATAAAGAAACCAATAGCCTATTGCTTTCTTTCTGAACATCTGCAACGTACGCATTTCTCGAGCTTAAGGGCTTGTGCGCAACTTCATCATAACGAAAAGAAATTCTTTTTTTAATCGTATCCCTAAACACGTCAGTCATAAAATTACTACTCTCACTGTTTGGCTCATAAACATAAAAGCAAGAGTTACAAGTATAATTATTGGTTACTACAACATCCTTTTTCCTGAAAGCGAGTCCGAAAGGAGAAAGGTTGATTTGTCTATATGGGTTTGGTCTAAAAAGGTCATCATGAAACATGAATGGTATCTCTGTGAAAGAAACTACATTAAACAAGCTTTTAAAAAAATCTTTATCAAGAATTTCTTTTCTCAGTATGTCTCTTATTTCATCTTCGCTTAGATTATTGTTTTTTGAGAACCTAATCACCTCATTGAATTTGTCATTGTATATTTCATCAATTAATTCTGGAAACATTGAATGATTCTTAAAAGCAGTAATCTTTTCACCAACTACAATATTAACCAAATTTTCTAAAGCTTGGTTATCAGAACAATCTTTCCCATATGGATTTACATCTCTTGTATAGTGGAAAATATATTCAGAGGATTCAATCAATCGTTATCTCCTATACGATGAAGTAGATCAAGAATAGTTATCAAGCAAGGCCATGATTGAGATTTGATACTGATATCAAGAAATTAACAAGTTGTTGTGTGGATCTGGACACCAGTACAAAACGAAAGATATCCTTACAAAAACTAATTTTATTTGAGAGACAAGCAGACACTACCAATCACTCAGTAAAAAAATGTCAATAAAATCAGGACGACATGAAAGCCCTATCCCCCGTCATCCCACTCACCACTCCAAAGGCTCCACCACATACCCATCCCCCCCATTATCAGTACCATCAACATCACCAAGCGCTTTCCCATCCACAAGACTCTGCTCCTCCTCAGATAACCCCTCCAGGGAAAAATTATACACATCCCGGGGAATATACTCCTTACCCCCATCAGAACCATCATGCTCCTCCACCAGATCCAGCACCGTAATCAACTCCCGCAAAAACTGCCGGGGAATAACCCCCACATCCCCCTTAAGCCCTTCTGTGACAAAATCACAAAGATCATCCAGAAACCCGTCATCCACAAGCTGATAAAGCCGACTCTTATTCTCACAGGGAAATATCTCACGAAGCTTTAATGCCACGGCCTTGAGTCGCAGCTTGTCAAAGGGCTGGAGTTCCAGTTGGGGCTGTTTGGGGCTGACAAACCCGCCGGAGCTGGTGAACTTAATCCGATCATGCAGGGGTTCCAGGCCCTGCACCCCTTTTCTGCTGTCAAAAAATTCCCGGGTGCCGGTAAAAAGCCACAACATACCAGGAAAATCCTTGGCAGCATCAATGATCTGCCGGAGCCCGTTCAGGGATTTTCCCCGCACATCCGACCGGGTCCGTAATATAGTTTCCAGCTCATCCACAATGATAACAAGGCCCTTGTGCCCCGCCTTTTTGATGATATTTAAAATCCCCTTGAGATATAACAGGGCCGACGCGCTGGATATCTCGCCTTTAATCCCAGCCTTTTTCTTTGCACCCGCCGCCACATTTTTGGAGCCGCTGATCCAGGCAATCAGGCTGGACGCTGTCTGATAATCCCCCTCCTGCTTAGCATCAAAATAGGCCTTGAGCACATTGATGAACTCGTTACCAAAGCTTTCCTTTGCCAGATCACATAATTCAGACTCAAAGCGAACCTTTACCTGATCATCAAAATCATCGGCATCATCCCCGATCTCATCGGCCAGCCGGTCCTCAATGCGGGAGATCCACCGGTCAATGGCATCTTCCAATGCCCCGCCCGTGGCCATGGGGGTGCGGATGCCCGACACAATGCGGTGATACACCTCATCAAATTTATGAAACTGGGTATCATTGGGAGAGACCACCACAAAGGAGACGGCAAAATTCTCCTTCAGCGCCTCCAGAAGGGTATATTGGCTCATGAAGGTTTTGCCACAGCCATACCCCCCCCTCAAAAACTTAAAGGCACCTTCCCCCGAGGAGATGAGGCTCAGCTGCCGCCGGATCTCATTAAGGGGTTTGTCAATGCCAATGGCAAACTTGTCCAGACCCTTTTCCGGCACGGTGCCACTGCGAAGCCTTTCAAAAATATGTTCAATGTCTTTCATGAATCAATCCTTTTACGTGATGATGAGGTTTTCATTTGTTTCTCCCATCCACTTGTCCCGGGTATCAGCCCCCAAAACCTAACCCTCACCCCTTATTTTTTACGATACTCTTTCCCCTGGCCAGTCTGTTCGATATAAACATCAAACGGCAAAACCGAAACCCACTCCCAGATTTTATTGGCAAACCGCCGCCCTTTACGTGCAGCAGTACCGTCACCCCCCAGGGTATTGACCAGAAATTTCTCCGTTAAAGAGCCATGCTTCTCAAGATGAGCCAGGGCAGTATGAAATTCTTTGGGAATGATATCCGGATACAAGCCTCCACCATCCGTTGCCCTGGGGCTCTTTTTCTTCAATGATCTTGGTTTTGTCCCCTGTTTCACACCAGTTTCAAAATGTTCCACATCAAAGTTTTCCACCTCAAAATATTCAGAACAATCAGCATGATTCAGCACAGTCCCCTGATGGGTAGGCTTAAAATAAATCCGGGCCTTAGATTGCGGTCCATGATTCAGTTTAAAATAGATCTCCGAAGTCAAATCCAGCGTCAAGGTCAACACATCCCCCTGCTGCCCAGCCTTAACAATATCACCAATCTCCACCCGCACCCCGGCATCAGAAATTAGCTGCACCTCCACCCGGGGAAGAGAAAAAAGCCCGGTCTCCCGGGAAACCGCATGAACAGAAATCCGATGAAATCCCAGCACATCAGACATCTTTTTGATATCCAGCTCAAAGGTGCCACCATTTTCCGGCAGATCCCGGGTTAAAGAGAATGAGATCACCGGCACCAGACGTTCCTGCAGGGTATTTCCCCCATGGTAAAACAGGGTCCGGCTCTGGTTCACAAGCAGATGTGTGGATCGCTCAAACACAAAAAACTTATCCCGCTGATCACTGGAATACTCCAGCTGATTCAACCCCACAGAAACAAGGTGGGGGCTGTTACGTTCCGATCCAAAGGCATACCGCCGTTCCGCACACTCCAGCTTGGAAGATCTCCCGGTTTCAAGGGATTCATCCCCCAGAATAAACCCATGATCCGCCGTAATGATGAACTGTTCATACCCGTTCTCTTTAAGCTTGACCACAGCCGTCTTTAAACGGGCAAGCCCCTTTTCAAAATAGTCGATGCCATACCCCATGGCACCGGATTCCCCCATTTTATCAATATCCAGGGCTGTAACCACCAGAAGGTCTTTACCCACAATCTTTTTAAGCTTTCTGTCGGTAAAGGAGAGAAGATCCCCCAGCACAATCCACGACGTCTCCACCCCGGCATGCTCCTGCAATGTCCTGTGACGCGCTTCAGGAGTTTTCACCTGGCGCTCTCCCCCCTGAAACCCCATGATGCCCCCATCCTTATCATGGAGGGGAAACAGCCTTGACTCCTTTACCACCGGCACCAGGGCGTTCATGCCAACGGCGGTGATGGTGGGCAGCTCCGCCAGCATGGCAGAAATGCGCGGTGTCGTGCCCATGGCGTTAAGCTCCTGCATCAGCTCTCTGCCCAGTTCATACCGGAGGGCATCCACAAAAAAAAGCGCGGTCTTCACTTTTTTCTGCAGTGCGGGTTTTATCCAGTTATGAAAGAAACAGCGTTGCTGCAAGGGTTTTTCCGGCAGAAACCCTTTAATCTCACACATGCGGTTCCATAATTCAGACTGGGCATCAATGCAGCCCCTGTAAAGAAAATGCAGGGATTTACGAATTTCAATAAAAGCCTTGATGTGCAGGTCCGAATGGGTGGACTGATACCGCTCGGACAGGGAGGAGAACCGCCTGTGGATCTGATCCAGGGTCCACCAGCCATCCCCATACAGACCTGTCAGGGTGGCATGGTCCAGGGTATCGGGATTTTGACCCTTCATATCCGATGTGATCCCATGGGCCGTCAGCCCCAGCCGGGAGGCCACCTCGATCCATTGCCACAGCCACAGCCGTCTTCGGTCCTGCTGCAGCCAGAAGGTGTTGGAGATATCCCCTTTTCTGATCCCGGGCAGACGCACCCGGGCAAGATCCAGGGCCTCGGACCATTTCTGTTGGCCCAGCAGGGTCATGGCCTCGCTCAGGAAAATATCGGCCTCAAAGCGAAAGGTATCCAGGCCCCCCAGGCTGTGGGGCGTGTGTTGACACTCTTCCGGGGTGAGATTGGCCTCCACCTGTTTGGCCCATTTAATATAAAACGCCGCATCATATTTTCTGAGCCGATGGAGCAGGCTGCTTGATTTTTTAACGTACTCCTTCTGTTTTTTCTTTAACCGCATCAATCTGTCAGACCCGGGATCACTGCGCAAATCGTGGACAAATTCCATGGCCATGAGATACCCCACCAGCAGGTCTGCCTGATCGTCCGGCCGGTCATAATTCGCCTGATCCTGGTTCCAGTCCCGCTGCCACTGGTCATCCAGCCCCACCAAGTTCTCAAAATACGAGAGCATCAGAGGAAAGCACTGTTCCGGGGGCAGGCAAAGTTCCGTGTTGATCCGGGCCGGATCTTTTAAAAACTCAATGACAAATCCATCTTCGCCATATTTGCCCAAAAGGCCCTTGATCTCCAGGGGGATATTCTCTTCACTGCGGATAAACTCCTCGGCCAGGGAGAGGGTCAGATCCTCCCGGGACAGAAGGGTTCGGGTCTGATCCTCGGATAACCGGCCCTGGGCCACCTCCCGGATCATGGTGGAAAGAGAAACCCGCCACCGCTGCCCGGCCTTGTATGCCTCCAGCACCGGCGTCCCCTTGATCTCCTGCTCATTGAACCCGGGCATGTGAATGACGCATTTGGGAACGTCCCTGCCGGAAAGCACGTCCCGGCTCTCCACCATCAGCTCCAGAAACGAGCCCCGGAACCCGAATATATCGTAGTGAAACAGGCCCTGTTGTTTCTGCTCCTTCCAGGTGTCCACCAGGGGCGTGAACTCATTGTCCTTGTCCAGCCACACCAGCAACCCCTTGGTGCGAAGATCCTGTTCCAGTTTTCTTTTGATGTGATCTGCAATGACGCCCATTAAGAATCAATCTCCTGTTGATTTTCTTCTTGTTTAATTCGATTCTGCTGGGCCTCCCACTTCTGGGCCGCTTCCGGATGCAGCTCTTTAAAAAGATCCCGGCCTTTGTGCTGCCCATAATCGGAGTGGGCCACGGCCAGGGACGGATCTTTTTCCACCTTTTCCATGACCCGTTCCGGCCAGTACCGCATGGCCAAGTGGGACCAGTCAAAATCCTTTTTTCCTTTGGGTCTGGAAAGGGAGGTCCACCACTTTTTGGGATCTTTCCACACCGGGAACACCAGCTCCCACAGGGCCGATGAGTTGACCATCACCCCGTCGTCCAGATCCATCACATAGGGGGCTTCCACTTCCTGGATCTCCGGGGCCGGTCCTTGGGTGGCCAGCTGGGATACCTTGTCTGTGAAGGTGGTCAGCTCGCCCAGGAGTTTATCCAGATCAGCGATCTCTCGTTCCATGGCATTGAGTTGCCGGGTCTCTTTGATACCCGGACGTTCCTCCCGGAGCCGTTTGATGCGGCCCTGTAACAGGGCTTTGTCCGGGTTCAGGTAGTTGGCCAGGATGTTGTTCAGGGTGCCGTCGGTCCATTGGTGGATGTTCACCCAGAAGAAGAAGTTCTTTTTGGCAGAAATCAGGGGGAAATAGATGGGCCGTTTCTGGTATATGGACGAATGCATGGCAAAGGCCTTGGTGCGCATCCAGGTGTTCAGGTCCTTTTTGGCCCGTTGGGCCGGGGTCCAGTCAGTGCGGCAGTCCAGCACCAGGGCATTTTCAATTTCGTTCCAGAGTTCCTTGGTTTCTTCAGTGTCCCATTTGTACTGGAGGATCTCTTTCAGGGTATTGAGGCAGGTCTTGCCCATATTGGGCAGCTCTTCACGGTTTAACCCTTCCCGGTCGTCCAGGGTGGAAAGGTAGATGAGCCCGTGGGGATGGGCCTGGGGGGCTTTGGGGTCCGGGGTGAGGTGTTGCTCTTCTCTTCGTTGATCTGCCAGATCCGTTAAGCCGCCGGTGTGGGCATCAAACCGGCCCAGAAGAACGCCCATGGCCCAGGAGAGGTGTTTAAAGGCCTTGTCTTTTCGCTGCCCTTCGTGGATGAGCTTCAAGTTTTCTTTGATTTTCAGCAGGCTGTCCGGGTGGAGGCGGTACTTTTGGCTCAGTTTCAGGAGGGATGTTTCTGATTGATAGGATTCTTTGAAATCTTTGGGGATTGATTCCTGTTTGCCATCCCAGTGGGGGAAATTAAAGGGGGATTGTCCAATTTCCTGGTAGATGGCTTTGATGGTTTCTTGGGAAAACTGTTGGAGTAATTCTTTATCAATTTCGTCTCGTATTAGAGCTTCTTCTACCTCGAATTTTTCAGGGCTCAGGTTCTGGTAGGTGTATTCCAGGTTGGATTCTGTGGAGGCGAAGAGTTTGTCATATAAAACTTTTGCATTATTAAGGTATAAATTATTATCTACAATACAGTCCAATACGGATAATTTTTTCAAATCACCAACTTCGTTATTGATAGTTGGGTTTATTGATTGAATAATATAATTTGAGAGGTTTGAGCTAAGAATAACTTGCATTTTTTTTGGATCGTCACAAAATATTGAAGAACCAGAAATATTAAAAATTGATTTGTATTTCCATAAACGACAAAAAAAATTATTGGTACCAATACTGTTATAAGCAATGCCTTGCAGGAAGTACTTATCTTGTGACTTTATTGTTCTTGTCGCTGATTTATAAAGAAAACTCGCATATGATTTTACTTCAATTCCATTATTTTTCCAAAGGATTACATCACTTAATTCTTCATACCATCTTTTTCCTAAGGCTCCTTTAACAAAAGGTTGCCAATTAAAAATTAAAGCATTCTGCCTTTTTACACCAGGTGTATTTAATTCAATTTGTGAAACTGAAATCTCATGAGCTTTTCTTACAAAACGATCATTATTAGAAGTCGCCAACCCTTGCCTTGTATCTGATATTTCACCCAATTTTGGGGCTTGCAGATAAGCCTGATGCAACTCCTCAGGCCACCAATAAATCATGGGGGAACCAGGTATTTCGGCAAAGCGGAATTGGGGAAAGGTGTAGGTGAGGTGTTGATTGATCAGACAACCAGACTTCTCTTTTGGGAGCAAATACCGTTGATAAACACCAGCATTATTCTGTTTTTTTAAACCATATTGAAAAACAAAAGCGGCAGCTAAAGCATGATCACGCAATTCTTGAAAAGTATATGCGCCAAGATGAGCAACACAGGACACTCTGCTTTCTCTTATAATTTTAGATCGCAATTCATAAAAAGAGCTGAGAAACATAAAATTCTGCATGGTAACCATAGCAATAAAACCATGTTTGTTGCTTAGTTGCATTCCTCTGTCAATAAAAACACCATACAAATCAGTCTTTGAATCCGGAAAATTTTGCGATATGTGATCAGAAATCTCTTTTTTTGCTTTTGCAATCCCCAAATAAGGCGGATTAGCCACAATAACCTCATACTTCTGCCCCAACAACTCAATAAGCCGCAACCCCTTCCCCATCTGCTCCGCCAGGGTTTTAACCCCTAAATCCTCCCCCTGATCATGACCTTGAATAAAACCGGCCAATGCCCGGAAAATTTTCTCCTGCACCACCTTAACATCATCTGTTTTGGCAAAGGGGCCGGACTCTTTGACAATCCGCTCAATCTCCTTGTCCACCTGGAGAAGGGACCCCAGATACTCGGCCCCTTTTAAGGCATTGATAATTTCAAGGCTGGCCTCCTGAATCAGTCCCAGCTCCTGTTCCAGGATCTCAACGAACTTAAGAATGGCCGGATCATCCGGTTCAAGATGTCCGATGCCCAGATCAGAGGCCACAAGGTTAAGCTTGTCGATCTGGTATCCTTGATGTTTCTCCTGGGTCTTGATGTAAAGGGCCGCAGCCCCGATCTGCACGGCCCGGTTGTCAATGTCAATGCCGTGGAGGTTGTTGTTCAGTATCCACCCTATGATCTGTTCAGGGCTGTATTCTTTGTCCTGGAGTCGGGCCTCATCCTGGTAAAGTTCCCACAAAAAATCAAACACATACACAAGAAAATGGCCACTTCCCATGGCCGGATCAAGGATTTTAACCTTGTTTAAAGAGAGGGGGGCCGACTGAATGGTCTCTTCATCCAGCTCCTGGGGCACATAATATTTCCAAAATTCTTCATCGCCGTTGATGGGCATGGCCTGGGTTTCAGGCACCTTCTGATCCGTGATATCCTGATTCCACGACTTTCTCCGGTCTTTAAGAATTTCAATCTTTTCTGTGGCCCGGGAGTTCCAACCATTTTTTGCACACATGGCAAGCCATTGGGCACCCAGGGAATTCTGCACCAGCCACTCCACCATATAACGCTCTGTGAAAAGCTGGGTCTTCTGGGAAAGCTCGTGGACCTCCACCTTGCCCGACGTGGTGTTGAGCTTGGCATCCACGGCCTTACGATCTGGATCATTCCAATACTGGTACAGCCACCCCAAAGTGGTATCATCGCCCCAGGCACCTTCAAGTCCCTCCTGGTTCAACTCATGTATCAGCCAGAGCAGGGTGGGGCCGGGGATGGGCACGCATTCATGGACCTCATTGTAAGAAAACAATGCCGGAAGTGCCAGGGCCAGTTGGTCCCACACCTGCTGGAGAATAAAGGCAAATCCCTGGTCATCCCCCTGGACCAGGGCCACAAAGAACTCCTGCTCTTGGCGAAAGGCTGATTTTTCAATCCCCTGGCTGATGAGATTTACGGGTCTCAGCCCCCGGCACTCCAGCTGCATGAGGATCACCAGGCGGTTGGTCAGGGTGTAGGCCCTCTCCTTGATCAGGAGTTTTAAATTCAGTTTCCACTCGCTGTGGGGCCTTATGGGATCATTCAACCAGATGAGGAGCCGGTCATGGCATTGCCGCTCCTCACAGGAGAGCATTACCTTGCTGCGATCCTTTGCATTGAGGGAATAGCGCTGGTAGCAGGCCTGTTCCATCTCTTCCAATAACCGGTTTCGGATACCAGTGACGCACTTTTTAAACTGTCCCTTGGTGGTTTCCTGTAGTCCCATTACTATTCAAACCTCACTGTGATGCCCTGTTCCAGCTCTTTCAAACATTTATCCCGGAGATGAGAAAGGAGCTGTTCCAGTTCATCCCGGGTGGTGATGATTTTATTCTGCAGCCCCGGACGGATGGTGTGGATTCTGGAGGGCGGCTCATCATCCTTGTCTTCGATTTCATTGAGCAGCTGATCCATGAGCTTGTGGGCCGCTGATGCGGCATCCCGAATTCTGTCCGGGGCCTGGCGGATCTGTAAAAGCGTTGGCTGCACCGCATCGTCATCCACATCCAGAAACACCGTGCGCACCCGCTGGAGCACCTCCTGCTGCCTGTCGATCTCCAGTTTGCCAAAGTCAGATCTGAGCTTGATCTGGTTTAACTGGTCCTCCAGGGCTTCCTGCTGCTGATGCTTATACTTTTTCCGGGTCTCTTTGCAGTGGGTGACGATCTCCTCGGCCATGGGTTTTACATCGGCATATCCCCGCCAGGGGGTGGTGCCCTGCATGTGATCTTCCAGGGAGGAGATGGCCTTTTCCACGGTGGATATTTCCTCCACCTGCTCCAGCTGTTTGCCCTGCACGGCAGAGATGTTTTTCAGGCGGCGCAGCTCCTTTTCCGTATCTTCATTCAGGCTCTGTTCCAGCTCTTTTGCCCTGGCAACGCCCTTTTCAATGATATCGAGATTTCGTTTCAGCCGTTCAAGGGTTTTCTGCACCTGGCGATTGGCAAGGCACTGGGTCAGGGCCTGGTTAAAGGCGGTCATTTCCGGGGGCACGGTGATATCAAGGCTTCCAAGCTTGGTCACAAGGTCTGACACCTTATCCTTCCATTCCGGGAAATGCTTGAACACGAGATCGGCCAGCATGTCAGACTCGCTCTCCACATGACTCAGGCCCAGGGAGTTTTCAAAGAATTTGCGCAGGGCGATGCGGTCCCTGCCGGTGAGGGTGGTATCTTTGTTGATCTCTATCTCGCCCCGAACAAACTCCCGGTGCTGTTCAAACAGCGATTTTGCCCCGGGGTCCTGGATGGAGGTGATTTCATTTTTTTTGTTGTCAATGATGCGCAGGCGCTCTTCCCGCAACAGCCCGATGACGGCGGATTTGATCACCCGGTCGGAATATCCAAAGGGATCGGCCCCGAAATGGTGGATGAGCTGTTCGCCGGTTAAATAGGTTCTCTCCTCCAGGTGTTGAAATATCTCCCGGGGTACCTGTCCGCTGCATTTGAAGATGATCCGCCCGGCATCGTTCCGGGCAATGCCAAGGGCACCTTCGCCATCAAAAAACACCGTACCAAGGCCGGAGGTATCCTTTTCCAGGAGCTGTTTATAATCTGATTCTGTGATGGCAATGTGTCCCTGGGAGAATTTATGGAAGAGCTGCCCCAGTTTTTTCTCGATTTCAGATTTTAAACTGTTTTCAAAGGAGGCCCCGGCCTGGTCCATCTCAAAGGCGTCGCCGTCAAAAAACAGGACCCCCTGGACCCAGACCTCTCTTAAATCCTTTTTGATCTCCTCCCACAGTCGTTCCCCTTCTGCCTGTTCCCGGTACATGAGCTGCTGCTGTAGGGGCTGCAACCGGCCCTGGCCTTTAAAGCGGGTGATCATGCGCTGGGAGCGCTCGTAGCCCCTGACTTTGCTTACGAGATTGCTGGTCTCTCCGGATACCCAGTGGAAGGTACGTCTGTGCAGGCGGCTCAGGTTGATCCATTGATCCTGGTCTTTTCGTTTTCCGGCATTTTCAATCCAGTGGAAGCAGATGGTTACCTTGGTGTGATCACTCTTTCCTGTGATTTTTTGCTCCAGGCCCCAGTGGGTCTCCAGGGGAAAGCGGGCACCGTTGAGGATGGGCTGATTCACCGTAGCCACAATCTCTTTTTGTACATCAATGATCAGTTCCATGATGCGCCCGGCCGGGACGGTGATCTCATTTTTCTGGCGGTTCCAGTCCTGGGCCGCATTGTTCTGCACCCGCCAGCCCGATTTTTCATCGTATTGAATCCAGTTGTCTTTGTTCAGATTGTCCAGGGCGGCTTTGACAGGGTCTTCAACGGATGCGGCCCCAAGCGTTGGGTAGAGCAGGGAGGCCAGCAGCTTCTGGGTCACGGGCAGTTGTTCGCCGTTCATTTCCAGAAGAGAGATGGCTTTCAGGGTTTTGATCTCCCATGTGTCCGGCTCCAGTTTTTCAAAGGCTTTGTGCAGGGTCAGCTGAACATCACTGTCTATGCTTGATCCAATGATATCATGGAGCATGTCCAGAGTCATCAGGGTGCCCACCGGGCGGTTTTTCAGGGACACGGGTTCCCGGTTGAAGAGATCCCAGATGTTATTGAGCACCGACCGGACACCGCCGGCATCGCTCTGGGTCCGGGCCGATCGGCTCCGGATGCTCTGGGTGATATCCATGAACAGGGAAATGTGGCCGGGTAGCAGGGGATAATGTTCAATGATCTGCTCTTTTGTGGCGCTTTCACATTCATATCCATGGAGTTTCAGGCTGTCCAGGATGGTGTCGGACACCAGGGTTTCCAGGGCGGAGCCGCCCTTTTTTTTAAGGAGCCTGCGGCTGACCACCTCCTTGACATTGGCCCTGTCCAGATGCACCCGCAGGGCCGGGGGGAACCGGTCTTTTAGCTTGAACAGCACCGACTCCTTGCTCTCTTCTTCCAGCTTTTCCTGGCCGGTGACCAGGAGCCACAGGGGGCTTTTGCCCTTTTTGGCCCTGCCGCCGATTTCCGACACAAAGGACTGGAGATCCAGCATCTTGTTCTCATCCTTAACAATGTACTGGGAGACCTCATCCACCACGATAAAGATGGTTTTGCCCGGGGCACGTCTGTCCATGGCCTTGTAAATATTGGAGACCATGTTCTGGATGCTCAGGGAGTTGAGGCTGAAGGTGCTTGTTTCCAGAAGGTCTTCCTGTTCAGGAAAGAGCTTTTTATAGATGGCCCGGAACTGCTGGGGGGCCAGGGCATTGCTGCATTTTTTTGCCCAGGGGTTCTGGTATTGCTCCTGGTAGAGGTCTGTGAATTCGTCGTACCGGCCTTCGTCTTCCAGGGCAAGTTCATAGTAGGCAACCCCGTCATGGAGGGAATATCCCAACTTTTGCAGGATGTGGCGGTAGATGGTGTGGGGGATGCTCTCATTATTTTTGGCGGCGGTGCCGATGTCAAAAATAACGGACATGCTGTCAATGTGGGTGTTGAGTTCGTCAAAGGCGCCGTGGAGATCTTTGTGCTTGGGGGTGTCGTCCCTGGCAAGCAGGGCCTTGTCCATGGGGGTGCCGTTGGGAAGGGTAGTGTGATCAAGGGCCAGGCCCAGGAGTTTGGCAAAGGAGGATTTGCCTGAGCCGAAAAAACCGGAGATCCAGGAGGCCGGGAGTTTGTGGCCCTCTTTGATGGCAATGGCTATCTGATGCAGCAGGGAGACCATCTGCTCATGGATGCCCCCCAGTTGATTGCCACTGGCGGCGGGTCGGGTGGTGAATATATATTCTGATACTTCCTGGGAGATTACTTCCGGTTCCAGCTGATGAAAGTAGATTACCGGTGCAATATCCTGTTCAATATCTCGAAAAAAGACCTCTTTTATCCGGCTCATTTTTTCTCCTTAATTTTATAAACAACCCCCCACAAACCCAGGTGCAACAGAGGATTAAGAACGTAGGGGCAGACTCTATTCCTGCCCTATTTCTGCCCATGGTGGTGCCAGGCCCGGAATGAAATTTCGGGCGTTCATGGCCATTGCTGCCATCAATAAATCCGGGGACGATAGTCCCGGTCCGCTCCCATCTCCCCCATGAAAGAGAGGTAATTCTGTTCTGTGCGTTCCCCGGGATAGAGGACAATGGTGGGAACCTTGATTCCCTTGTCCAGATGGCGCAGCAGGGAGGAGCTTCTGTAAAATGGATAGAGCCCGCCGATCCTGGAGAGAAACACAACGGTTTTTGCGGTGTTTTTGTGGGCTGTCTTTTCTGTTATTTTGTCCGCAACCGCCCGGGGATAGGCTTCCGGATTTTTCAGGAAGAGATCCAGGGTGTTCTGCAACACATTCAGCGGCATTTTGTGATCTTTCCGGTTTGCCGTGTACTGGAGTTTTTCTTCCTGGATCAGGGCTTCGATGAGTTCTCCGTCCTCCTGTTGTTCCAGGTATTCAATAAAGGTGGCCAGAAGATCCACGTTCAAGATGGTCCAGGCCTTGCTTCGCAGTGTATCCAGAAGGTCCAGCAGTGTGGCCCGCATTTTAAACTCTTCATGGGGCGGGTACTGGAACAGGGCAAAGGGGTAGTTGCGGTTGGTGCTGATACATGGGCCTGCTGGATGGAGCAGGTCTTTTTTCAGTGCGTCTATTCTGTTTTCCAGGCTCATTGTATGTTCCTCATCAGGTGTCGATCCAACCAGTGTCCCAGGGTTGATTGATTTAGGTTCAGTCGTATTTTTTCACTGTCCCCGGTGAAATCCCAATACCCGAGACGCTCTCCTTCATGGAAAAGCGGAATCAGAAGATCTCTGGGTTTCATGAGGGATAAAAACAGGGGAGAGCTGTCAAACTCGTTGGTCCCCACCCCCAGGTCTGACAGGGTGTAAAGCATATATGCCATTGTTCTTGCAGACAGGGCCGGGCTGATGATTGTTTTTTTGCTTCGACCTTCCAACAGGCCATTGTCCCGGATGGCCGTCAACAGGTTTTGGCCGTATCGGGCAAGGCTTCCTGGTCCCACTGTGTCGGGGAGTTGTTTTTTTAGTTCCTGGTCAAAACGAGATCTGGGGATTTCCAAAAGACCGATGTGGTATCGGTCTGGCATGAAATCGGCGGTGGCCCATCGGTAGTAAGGATCTGTAAGGAGCATGTGAAAATGGTTGATCCATGGGAAATCCTGGGCCGAGGTGTGAAGGATATAGTTTCGAAGCTGTTCAAAATGTTCCGGGGAGAGGATATATCTTTTGGTGAAATGCCGGGTCAGATCCTTTGCTTTTTGCTCACTGACATTGCCGTACCATCGATGGGTGTAGGCCTGCTGGGCATTGTCCACAACGGCTGATGAAGTGTTAAAGGAGGAGATGAATTCACGGGCTTCGGGTAACCGGCTGCTTATTTTATTGAGGGCGGATGAATGGCGTGTGTGGTAGCAGGGGGGAAGCGTAATTTTCATTAAAATGCCTGGTGTGATTTCTTCCTGTCGTTGATTTTGGGGTTGGTTTTAACACCGGGGTATCTGACGGATTTTACCCGGAATAAAACATATCCGTATGCTCCATTTTCGTTTGTGGTTGCAATTGATCATGCATTATACTTTTTTGAAGTATGTCAGAACATAACTGCCTTTTTGATTTGTTTTTACGATTGCGGCCAGGGTTGTGATGACATCGGTTATTCCAAGGCCTGTTTTTTCCTTGATTTCTTTGCCGAAACTTGATCCTGTAAACTCCGGTGGATTTTCCGGTTGAATCAAATCGGAAAGTTCCTCTGGCTGCCAATCTTTTTTGGGATCAAGAATGTGTGATATCTCTTTTGGCACGCTTTCAGGATATCGTTTGAAGTAGCGGAGCCTTTCCTGGAGGGCCATCTGTACCTCTGGTTCCGGGCAGAACAGAGAGTGAATATTCTGATTGTCCGGCATCTCTTTTATGAGCTGTATCTCTTTGAGGTGGGCCGCCTTTAACATCCCTTCTGCCGCTGCAAGGGGGGCCAGGGTGTCGCCAAGGAGCCTTTCCAGAAAATCACCGCCACCCCCTTCAAAGGCAATGTCGGTGTTCCACCAGTTCATCAACTCTTTTTCACCCATGCGGGCGATGATGAGCTGAGTGTATAATATTTTGTCTGTATCTGATCTTCTCATTTGGAACTTTCCATATTGCACAGAGATCTGTATTGAATTGAAATTTTGCAATTTCTTTCAAATACTGTTTTTTTTGAAACTTAAACGACCCAAAACTCTTAACCTTTATTTGAAACTTAAACGACCCAAAACTCTTAACCTTTATTTCATACTCCCACCCCAAAAGCATGTCAATGATTTTACAAAATGTAACACGTCCTGAAATGCCATTATCCGGTCAGCAATCAAAATAATCCTTCAGCCTAAAAAATATGGACCCAAAAAAATAAGGGACAGACCACGTTTAAAAAAACGTGGTCTGTTCCCTATTTTGAAAGGATTTGTATCAACATGACTTCAAAAAAGCCAATGTCCCCTCAATATCAAAAAGGGTTTCAGCCACCAGCCGTAACTTCAATGTTTCAGGCAGATAGGGTTGGAATTTACTCAAACGATAATTGGGAACCATTTCATACAGTTTTTTGAGGAATTCAGGATTGTCCCAATAGTGGGGTTGTGAAATTTTGCTTATGGTGTCTGTGTAAGTCTTGAACATTGACGTATCACTGTTCACCCGGATATATTCATTGCCTGCCTGCACATCGGCATTGAGTTCAATTCTCAAAACAGCCCGAAGGGTGTTGTTGATATTGCCCCCGGCCCAGGTCCACCATATAAATCCTTTATCGTCATGCTCCACGGGTGCAAATGAGCTGGCAAGCAATGCCTGACGATCTTCTCTCATGGAGGTGAGTGATTGTCCGGATTTCAGATCAAGATAGGAGTATGCCTCGTCACTGACCAGCACATCCCGCATTTTACGGCAAAGTTCATACCCCAGAAAACCCGGGGTGATGCTGCTCCACTTGGGCACTTTTCCGGAAGGGGCGGGAGTCACCTTCACGCATTTCTTTTTCCATTCGATTCGCTTTACAAACCAGGCACTGCCAGCAAGGTAAAAGGCGGAACTTTCTTCCAGCAGCTTTTCCAAGAAATCCCATTGCACCGTCCCGATGATATCACCGGATAGCCCCACAACCTCAAACTCCAGCGGAGAACTGAAAACTGAATAGATCTCCATGAAATTCTTTCTTCCAAAGGCCTTTTCCGCCTTTAAGCCCATGGAGAACACCCTGCCATCATCGTGAAGAAAATCCCTGTCCAGCAGAAAATTGAAAAACTGATCAAATTTATCCCTGCCAATTTTAGAAAAACAGTGGGCCGAGTAGAGTTGATTCCACACCATGTCCGGGGTGATGGCCCCCCGTTCAAGGCACATGGCCATGATCTGGTGCAGCAGGATGTGCCACACCTTTTGATGGGTCTTTACATTCTCCACCCACCTTTGCCGGGCAAGCTCCACAATGGCGATGGCCTGGAGGAGTTTTGACTCCTTTTCAATGAAGAATGTGGTGTTGGATATGCTACCGGATCGCCTGCCGGTGCGGCCCATGCGTTGCAAAAAAGAAGAAACCGTTGATGGGCAGTCCACCTGCAGCACCTTGTCCAGATCCCCCACGTCAATGCCCAACTCCATGGTGGAGGTGCAGACAATGCAGGCTTCATGGCCCTTATGAAATTCTCTTTCAGAGATTTCTCTCTCTTCCCGGCTCAAGGAAGAGTGGTGGACATACACAGGGTCCCCCGATGTTTTCATGCTGCTTGCGATTTTTTCAGCCAGTCTGCGGCTTTCGCAGAACAAAAGACTTTTTACCCCGTGGGCCGCTTGCAGAGCCTGGGCGACCAGTACGCCCGGGGCATTGGCAAGCTTGATTTCAACTCTTTTTTTGCCGGTTTTCTGAGGCGGATTAACAAGCGTTTGGGGGTTTTCAGAGCTGCCCTGGAGCCATGCCAGGATTTGATGTGGGTTTCCCACCGTGGCAGAGAGCCCGATGCGCTGGAAGTCATTGGTGCAATAAGCCCTTATCCTTTCCAGAACGGAGATAAGATGATTGCCCCGGTCGCAGGAGGCAAGGGCATGGGCCTCATCCACAATGACATATTTAAGATGTTTAAAAAGCCTGGCTGTTGGCACTCTGGCGGAGACCAGCATCACCTCAAGGGATTCGGGAGTGGTGATCAGGATTTCGCAGGGTTCTTTTAAAAATTTCTGTTTCACCGCGGCGGTGACATCACCGTGCCACTTGAACGCCCCCAACCCCAGCATGGCGGCATATTCCCCCAGTCGCTCTTCCTGGTTATTGATGAGTGCCCGGGTGGGGCAGATGTAAAGCACCCGCAATCCTGGTTCCTGGTGGGTCAGACATCCCGATAGCACCGGAAAGATGGATGCCTCTGTTTTTCCGCCTGCGGTGGGGGCAAGGACAATGCAGTTGTTTCCATCCAGGATGGCAGTGGCGGCCAGCTCTTGCACAGGCCTCAGACGGCTCCAGCCAAGGCGGTGAACAATTTTTTCCTGCAACAGCGGGTCAAAACGGGCGAATGCACTCATTGTTTATTTCCAAGATTTTCAGTCTTATAAACAGTGTATCCCTCGTAATGGTAACTTGCATCAATACCTTTTATATAGAGTGCCCGGTCATTTACTTTGTCTGTTAACGCCTGCTTCAGCAGCACTTTAATTTCAATATCTTTAATGGGGCTCCGCTCCATGGCCAGAAGATAATCATCCTTATCCACACGGCTCCAGTCCACAATCTGCTTCAGCTCTTTTTTCAAAATCAAATCCAGCCATATTCTTGTGCTTCTTCCGTTTCCCTCTCTGAATGGATGGGCAATATTCATTTCCACATATTTTTCAATAATCTCATCAAAAGTGGATTGGGGCATGGCTTCTATATTTTTTAAGGCGGGTTCAAGGTACATAAGAGGAGCAAAACGAAAATTGCCTTTTGCCATGTTTACCGTACGGATTTTGCCGGCAAACGGATAGATATCCTCAAAAAGATAGCGGTGAATTTCTGCCAATGAATGAAAACTTCCTGCTTTGAGCGTATCCAGATAACCACTGGTAAATAGCTTTAATGCTTTTGTTTTACTTGTTTTTTCTTCTACTCTTGCAAGTTCTGTAGCATCGGTAATGCCCAATTTGTTTTCTAAAATCATGGATAATTGCCTTCTCTGTCTTTATGCAGATATTCATTGCTGGCCCGCACATATTCACTGATTTTTTTATGGTCTCAATGACGCAAGATATTTCATTCCCTGGCAGATCCTGATGCCCCTGTCCATTCTTTCACGTTTTAAATGGAGCACCAGTTGCGTGGCCGGGATGTCATACCGTTTGCTGAAATTAATTAATGCTCTGCTGGGTTGTGCCTCGGATCGTTTGACTTCAATAAGCAACTCTGGAATGTTGTCCAGGATCAGGCAGAAATCAACTTCCGCGCCATCCTTGGTTCTGACATAGTGAAGAGACGCCGGTTTCCCCTCAAGGTCAACCCGTGCGTAAACATGTTTCAAAAGACATATGGCGACCATATTTTCAAAAATTGCACCTTCATCACCTTTTACCATACCCGTATCATAAAAATAGATTTTCGGCGTTTTTAAAACAGATCTGGCAATATTCCTGGAATAAGGGGTTACCTTGAAAATAATAAACAATGATTCCAATATCTGGATGTATTTTTTTACGGTATTGGGCGAAATACTGACATCTTCAGCAATGGACTGGTAGGAAACTGGTGATCCTGTCCTGGATCGTAACAGTTCAAGGATCAGCTGAATGGCTTTAAACTCCTGAATCCGTTCAAAATCAAGGATATCGTTTCGGATCAGACCGTCTATATACTGCATTCGCCACCGGTCCGCATCTATTGGATTATCTGCCAGAAAAGGTTCTGGAAATCCTCCCCGGGTGAGAGAAAATGTGGGATCTACAAATTCACCAACATGGTTCACTTCAGCAGGTGAAAACGGAAGCAGTCTATGCCTGAAAAAACGGCCAGCTAAAGAATCGCCCTGTTGTCTGAAGGCTTCCAGGCGTGCACTACCGGTCACAAGAATCATCATGGTTGAAGGCTTGGTATCATAAACGCCTTTAAGATAGTTTTTCCATCCCTTCATTTTATGGAGTTCATCAAGGATCAACAGATCAGTATCTTCCAGCCAGGCTTCTTCTTTAATTATCCTGCGGTCCCCGGTACTGTCATAATTGAGATATACACTTTGGGGATATAACAAGGCAATTTCCTTTGCCAGCCAGGTTTTACCCACCTGTCTAGGTCCGGTGATAAAGACCATCTTTTTTCCCAGGTCATTAATGATATTTTTTTTTTGCGCTCTTTCCATCTGGCTATTCTGCATCATTTTGCGGAAAAGTCAAGACTATTCTGCAAAGCGATGCGGAATAGTCGTTATGAAAATTCAAAAATCCGGAGGACAAAATCCGGGGACACCATACTTAATTTAAATGAGCCCACTACAAAATATTGTGGTGGGCTCTGTGCACGGGTTGACGGCCAACACGGGTCGGGTGCAGCATTTTTTAAGCCCCTCCAGTTCCCGGAAACATGAAGCTGCCCGGCACCGGAGGGAAGTGATATTTATTTTATAAGAGAAGGATCGGCAGCGCCTGTGGTTTCAGGGGCTATTTTTTCTTTCAGCAATGCTTTAACCAGTGCGATGATGCACAGGAACATGATGATAATAAATGGGACCGACCCGATGATGGTGGATGCTTTCAGGCCGTTGAGACCCCCAGAGTAGGAGAAACCGATGGTCAGGACCCCCAGGAGCACGCCCCAGACAATGGTCAGCCGGTTGCCGAGTTTGGGATTCTCAGGATCCTTACCCTGGGTACAGAGCCTTGCCATGACATAGGTGGCGGAGTCAGCAGAGGTCACGACAAAGGAGGTGGCCAGCAGCACACCCACGATGGACATCAGGGTTCCCATGGGCATATGCTTCAAGGTTTCATAGAGGGAAAGTTCCAGGGCAACCTTACCGATGGCCGTACCTTCGAACAGATCCATGTAAATGCCGGTGCCGCCAATGACACTGGAGAAGATAAAAGAAAATACCGCAGGGGCGAACAATACCATGAATACAAATTCACGGATGGTACGACCCCGGGAAACCCTTGCAATAAATCCGCCCACAAAAGGTGCCCAGGCGATCCAGAATGCCCAATAGAAAACGGTCCAGCCCCGGGTCCAGGCTTCATTACCAAATAATACCGTGGAAAAGGAGAGTTCAGGCAGGTCGGTGAGGTAGGCCCCGATGGTGGTGCTGAAATTCTTAAGAAGGAACGAAGTAGGGCCGACGATGAGGAAAAAGCTAAACAAGATTAGCATCAGTACGATGTTCAGGTTAGACAGAAACTTAATGCCACGGCCGATACCGCTTAGGGCTGATATCACAAAGCAGACAGTAATGAAGGTAATGACCATTGCCACGGCAAATGGAGTGTTGGCAAAACCGAAAAGATAGGACAAGCCACCGGTCATCTGCATGGCTCCGGAACCCAGGCCCGTTACAACGCCGAACAGGGTGGCCCATACGGCAAAGGAGTCCACAATTTTACCCAAAAGGCCGTTGCAGAGTTTTTCACCAAAAATGGGAACGAGACAACCGGAAACAAGGGAGCCCCTGTCCTTACGGAAGTTGAAATATGCCATGGTCAGGCCCACGATGGCGTAGATGGCCCATGCATGGAATCCCCAGTGGAAGAAATAAATTTCCTGGGCCAGGGTACCGTTGCGCCGGGTGCCGTCAGCGTCAATAACAAAGGGAGCACCCCAGGCTGGCCCAAAGGCAAAGTGCTCTCCCCCAAGGCGGACGGATTTTTCAGGATTCCGGGCCATGATGGTAAATTCTCCCGGCACGGTTTCCAGGGCTCTTAGCACCTGAGACTCTTCAAAGAAAACCTTGTTCCCGTTGGTTTTGAATCCGTGTTGCTTAAAGATATTTACGGCTTCAGGCAGTTTGAAGGCGACCCCGATTTCCCCGAGGATGCCCATGACGGTGAAATACGTCTGGCCCACACCCCGGACTGGCCGCCCATGGATTTTTTAGATAATGAGGGTAAACCCTCAGGGATGGCTGCCGATTACATTAAATTAATAGAAGATAAACTTAAGTTGAAGTTCCGTCTGGTCCCGGTATGTTCCTGGTGGGTCAGACATCCCGATAGCACCGGAAAGATGGATGCCTCTGTCTTTCCGCCTGCGGTGGGGGCAAGGACAATGCAGTTGTTTCCATCCAGGATGGCGGTGGCTGCCAGCTCTTGCACAGGCCTCAGACGGCTCCAGCCAAGGCGGTGAACAATTTTTTCCTGCAACAGCGGGTCAAAACGGGCGAATGCACTCATTGGTTGCTCCTGAATTCGCTGTATCTAAGGACGACCTTAATATCGCCCAGTTTTCAACTTTTAATGAGTGTAAAAAAAGTACTCAAGAAAAAACAAACATCTAAAGGATATCCTTACGTAACGACAAATTTAATTTACTCTTAACAAAACCTTAACACAATCCTAATACAAGAGGGGTATATTCTCCAGCAGAATAAGTATGACCATTTTGCATGGGATTCGTATTTAAAAAAACACGGCCCATGCTTTAATGTATTAAAAATGGAGAAAAACATGAAAAAAATGATTAAAGGATTGTTGCTTGTTTCTGTTTCGCTGGTGATGGCATCATCACAGCTCTTTGCAGGAGACCTGGTGATCAAGGGCTCCACCACCGTACTTCCCATTGCCCAAAAGGCTGCCGAGGCCTACATGGCGGAACATCCCGATGTAAAAATTTCCCTTTCTGGAGGCGGTTCCGGCAACGGCATCAAGGCCATCATTGACGGCACCGCAGATATTGGAAATGCCTCCCGGTTCATCAAACAAAAAGAGGTCGATCTGGCTGTGAAAAAGGGGGTTTATCCCGTTCCATTCAGGGTGGCCTTAGATGCCATCGTCCCGGTGGTGAATGGGAAAAACACCGTGGCAAATCTCACCATGGCCCAGTTAAAGGACATCTATCTGGGTAAAATAAAAGACTGGAAAGAGCTGGGAGGCACCCCAGGAAGCATTGTGGTGATTTCCCGTGACAGCTCTTCTGGCACCTTTGGGGTGTGGAAGGATCTGGTCATGAAAAAAGAGCGGGTGGTCCCAAGCGCGCTTACCGTTCCTTCCAATGGGGGGGTGGTCCAGGCCGTGGCCAATACACCTGGCGCCATTGGGTACGTTGGCTTGGGGTATATCACAGCAGAAATCAAGGCAGTGGATGTGGAGGGTGTGGCCGGGTCTGAAGAGAATACACTGAACGGGTCCTTCCCCATATCAAGAGGTCTTTTCATGTTCACAAAGGGATGGCCCAAGGGAGATACCATGGCCTTTATGTCCTTTATCCTTTCCCAAAAAGGTCAAGAACTGGTTAAAGCAGCAGGCTCCATCCCCCTGTTCTAATCCTCCTCTTTGATTTCATATACCCCACTTGGCTTGCCTCATAAAATGATGAAAATTTGAGCCAGGTAAGAAAAATGTTTGTCCTCCATGGGGGAACAACGCAACACCACAGGGAGAAACCCCTTTGAAACGTCAACACATCGACAGCGGTGTAAAGTTCAGTTTTCTATTCATCGCACTGTTTTCCATCACTGTATTGTCACTGATAATGGTATTCCTCTTCAAAGAAGGTCTTCCCATTTTAGAACATGTCTCCATCAAGGAATTTGTTCTGGGGAAATACTGGTATCCAACGGATGAACCGGCTGATTTTGGCATACTACCCTTAATTATCGGATCTTTGAGTGTCACCCTGTTATCGGGTTTAATGGCGATTCCCCTGGGGATCATGACAGCCATCTATCTGGCTGAAATTGCACATCCCAAGGTGGCAGAATTTGTAAAACCCATTGTGGAGTTAATGGCATCCATGCCTTCGGTGGTCATTGGTTTTTTCGGCATGGTGGTGGTGGCCCCCTTTATTCAAAAATTATTTAATATCCCGGTGGGCTTGAATATGTTCAATGCCTCCCTGATGCTGGCATTCATGGCCATTCCCACCATCTGCACCATTTCAGAAGACGCCATTTTTTCCGTGCCCACGGCATTGAAAGAGGCCTCCTTTGCCCTGGGGGCCACCCATTTTGAAACCATTTTCAAGGTGATTATCCCGGCCTCTTTGTCCGGAATCTGCACAGCTGTGATCCTTGGATTGTCCCGGGCCGTGGGGGAGACCATGGTGGTGCTCATGGCCGCTGGCGGGGCTGCCATGATACCGGGGTCCATCTTTGACCCGGTGCGTCCGTTGCCAGCGAGCATTGCTGCAGAAATGGCCGAAGCCCCCTTTGGTGGGGAGCATTACCATGCGCTTTTTGCCATTGGTATTGTTCTATTTATCTTTACGTTCCTGTTTAATCTGATGGCTGATTTTATTTCCCACAGATTTCGACAGGTGGGAGAGGCATCTTTATAACGGCCAACGAATATTGAAAAGCTCTCTTACTTTGCCCACAACACAGGGCAAAAATAGATTCTGCCCCTACGTTCTTAATCTTTGTATTGCACCTTAGTTTGCCGGGACTTTCATATAAAAATCATGAGAAAACGACTCTTTCTACAAAAATTGTGGTTCACCCTCATCAAGATGGCAGCCTGGATCAATAGTGGCGCCCTGGCGGTGATGGTCTATTTTATTGTATCCCGGGGGTGGCGGGCCATTTCATGGGAATTTATCTCCCAGGCCCCCCGGGAATCCATGACACAAGGGGGCATCCTTCCCTGTATCGTGGGAACCATTTCTCTTTGCCTTATCACCATCCTTGTGGCCTTACCCATTGGGGTGGCATCGGCCATTTATCTCAACGAATACGCCACCCAGGGCAAAATGGTCCGTCTCATTCGTCTGGGGATCAACAACCTGGCCGGGGTGCCCTCCATTGTCTTTGGACTGTTTGGCCTGGCCTTTTTCTGCATTGTGCTAAACATGGGGGTGTCCGTGGCCGCCGGAGGCTTGACCTTGGGGATCATGACCCTGCCGGTGATCATCGGCGCATCGGAGGAGGCTTTGAAAACGGTTCCAAACACCTACCGGGAAGCCTCCCTTGCCATGGGTGCCACCCGGTGGCAGACCATTCGGAGAATCGTTCTTCCCATGGCCTTCCCCGGCATTATCACCGGCTCCATTTTGGGGATCAGCCGGGCCGCCGGAGAGACCGCACCCATCATGTACACCGGGGCGGTGTTTTTCACCCCGGATCTTCCCGGTTCCATCCTGGATGAAGTCATGGCACTGCCCTATCATATTTACGTGCTGGCCACCGCAGGCACAAACATTGAAGCCACCCGACCCCTTCAATATGGAACAGCACTGGTATTGATTCTGCTGATTTTAAGCATGAATCTGGCCGCCATTATCATAAGATCAAAAATGAGAAAAAAGTTAAGGATATAGGCCATGGAAAACAATATTAAAATGCACACCCGGGATCTGGATTTCTTTTACGGTAAATTCCAGGCAATAGATCATATTTCCTTGGATTTTCTTGAAAAACGAGTGACGGCCCTCATTGGTCCGTCAGGCTGTGGGAAAAGCACCTATCTTCGATGTCTGAACCGCATGAATGATCTTATTTCCGGAACCCGTGTAAAGGGTAACGCCCTGCTGGATGACATGGATATCTATGATCCGGCCATTGATGTGGTGAATCTGAGACGACGGGTGGGCATGGTGTTTCAAAAACCCAATCCCTTTCCAAAATCCATCTTTGAAAACATTGCCTATGGTCTAAAGGTAAATGGGGTACGGGATAAGGCAAAAATAACCCAAGTTGTGGAAAAAAGCCTGAAACAGGCGGCCATTTGGGATGAGGTAAAGGACAGGCTCAATGAATCTGCCCTGGGGCTTTCCGGGGGACAACAGCAGCGATTGTGCATTGCCCGGGCCCTGGCCGTGGACCCTGAAGTGCTTTTGATGGATGAACCCGCCTCGGCCCTTGATCCCATTGCCACCCAGAAAATTGAAGCCCTGATAACCGAGCTTTCTTCAAAATTGACCATTATCATTGTCACCCATAACATGCAGCAAGCGGCCAGGGTGTCTGACCGCACGGCCTTTTTTTACATGGGCAAATTAATAGAGGTCAATGATACCGATACCCTGTTCACAAAACCGGAATTGAAACAGACTGAAGACTACATAACCGGACGATTCGGTTGAAAATGATATCATGCAGCCCCCCCCCGACGGGCAATGGGCCAATTGGCCGGTTCCTATTGCCCATCGGGGGGGGCTCTGCTGAGGTAACCTTGGAGGCTACTTTTTCATATAAAAAAACAAATATGGGGCAATGGCCAAACAGTTACATTACTAAGCCGAATATTTACTGAGAGT
>CAYSSE010000017.1:0-32962 GCA_964433355.1 uncultured Desulfocicer sp. | reverse complement strand
TGGGGGAATGGGCCGAAAAATTATATGATCTGATCTGCTGGAAACAATATTCATGATACAAAAACGCTTTAAAGGCACTTTTGATATGTTTCTTCTAAAAATCAAACCCGTCACTGAGATTCCCTGCAGGTATACCAAGAAGACACTTTACAAAAGTGAAATTGAGCAAGAATGGCATCCTCTCCCGGAAAACCCTCTGGAGACACTTCTCAACCATCTGGATACCCAGCCGTTGCACTACAACATCATTAAAATATTTAATTCTGCTCTTACCTTCTTTTATACGGACATCTGCTGAATTCATTTCCTTGTTATGAAAAAAAAAGAGGGATGTCTGTCTTTTTTCGGGCTTGATCATACCATCTGCCACTCGTCATTATTGGTGGGCCAATGGGATCAGACTTGTTTCCGGTGTTCATTCTTTTGAACTGTCCGTATAAACAAATTAAAGCGTCAAAGAGCTTTCACAGACAAGTCGCTTATCCCTATACCAAGTAAATTTCCATGTAACGGCCATGTCCTGGCGGACACAACGAATCATGAAAAAGCTGACGTTGCAAGCACCCAGAACCCAGTACCCAGTACCTGCTTTTTCATATAAATCCGACGCAATTCACTGAAAAGGAAGCGTAACATGATAAAAAAGATTCATTCAAGGATGGGTGACAATGATCTCAACAAATAAACTTAGAATGCAATACGGTGAATTCAGCCCAGTTAAAAACTTTACACTGGATATATCACCTGGCGAAATATTTGCTTTACTTGGGCCCAATGGCGCAGGAAAGACAACAACGATTCGAATGTTGACAGGCATACTGCAACCGACTTCAGGGACAGCATTTATAAAGGGTATTGACTGTTTCTCCGGCAGACACAAAATCATGCAACATGTAGGGTATGTCCCGGATGATCCTATCTTTTATGACTACCTGACAGGTAGTGAGATCATCCGATATGCGGGTGAAATGCGGGGTCTTTCTTTAAAGATAATTGAAGAACAGACCCGTGTTCTTTCCCACCGCCTGGAAATGGATAATGATTTGGATGAGTATGCAATGAATTATTCAAAAGGTATGAAAAAGAAGCTGGCCACAATCCTTGCATTGATCCATGACCCTGATATTCTAATATTGGATGAACCCACCAATGGGCTTGATCCATATGCCACACGTGCACTGAGAACCATTATCCAGGAGAAAGCGAAAGCAGGCAAATCCATATTTTACAGTACACACCTCCTTGATGAGGCCGAAAAACTGTGCACAAGGACAGGGATTCTTTATAACGGAAAAATAGCGGCGCTGGGCAGTATCAATGAGCTGATGTCCACCTGTACAGAAAACAGTTCCCTGGAAGAAATCTTTTTTTCAGTCACTTCAACAACCGAAACGTTTGGTGTAAAGGGAAAGAGTTAATGACTTGTTTACCCATTTCCATGAATAAAATGGTTAGAATTTTTATCCGGATGACAGTTACGAGAAATGTAAATCGCATTTCAGGTTCCTTTTCGGCACTGTTCAAACGAAAGAAAAAAAAGAGAGTCGCCTCTTCCAGAAAAAAATATGGTAGCGGATTGTTCCTGGTCTTTTTGCTCTTTAGCCTGACCATAACAGCCATGAATATTTCGGTCACGTTTGTGGAGAATCTGGCAGGTGAACTGGATAAAAATGTTTCTGTCAATGCAACACTGTCAGAGGAAAGCACAAGAAGTAATCCAGATATAAATTTTTCCGGCTCAGGAAGCTCAGTAAGATTTTGGCCTTCACCGGATCTATGGCCCATGCCTGAAAATGAAACAGCCATCTTAATGGGGATTGGTATAATATCAGCCATGGTATTTTTTGCGATTTTTTTTCTTTCACTTGGCAAATCAACTGTTAACCTGAGCCAGGTAGGTTGGGATTTTGAATGGCTTGCCACATTTCCTGCGACATCTGAAACAATATTCATATTAAAATCAATGGAATATTCAGTTAACATCGCTGCTTTTTTAATTTTATTTCCTTTTTTCACCACCATCTTCTGGTCTTCAGGCTATTTGTGGAAATCTGTATTTCCGGCTTTCGCAATGACAATATATCTTTGCATCTTATTGTCTTGTTTGCGAATCTTTTTTGAAACATGGACTCGAATGAGCTTTAACCAAAAACAGATAAATAATATTCAGGCAATGTGCACAATCATCGGTACACTTTCTTTGTTTTTTGCCATGGTACCTGCATATTCTCCCCATTTGCCTGATTGGTTTTTCAAATGGACGCTTAGTGCCCCTTCTGCAATCCTTTATTTACCATCTTCAGTTCCGGCACTTTTGTGCAGGGAGACGCTCTCATTAAATATTGTGGGCGTGCTGTTTATGGGGGTTCTTGTTGAATATCTTTGTATAAAAGCGTCTGCAAGACTGGTAAGAAATGGCTTCATATCTGAATCACGTCCTGGTACAGGCAAAAGTCTAACCAGTAAAAAAACCAACAGAAAAAAAATGAAATCCAGGTTAGTAAAAGGAGTTGCCTGGATGGAATTAAAGCTCATTATGCGTGATCGAAATTTGATGGTTCAAATATTTGTCGTACCTTTTTTTGTTGTGGGATTGAATATGATCGTTATTGAAGGCGCTTTTGATAGCATTGTGACGAACTTCCGGTATGCGGCAACCACAAGTTTTATAATCAGTGCTTACGCAATGCTCTATGGGGCGTTTTCAATTCTAAATATTGAGAGACAGTCATTATGGCTACTTTTCACATTCAACAAGCCAATTGATTCTATTCTTATGAGGAAGACCATAATCTGGTGCGGGGTATATCTTATCTACCCCATTGCCATACTCATCCTGGCAGCATGTCTTAATCCTCACCCGAACATGACAATGCTGGCAGATGCCTCTATGGTGATTGCAGGAGTCATCATCCATGTTTTTATTGCAGCCGGTCTCGGCATTTTTGCCACAGACCCCCTTGAGATCGAACCCCAAAAAAGGATGAGCCTTGGATATAGCTATTTATTCGTAATTTTTTCAGGGATGTTCCTTCAGGCCATTTATACGTCTTCCGCCTGGACAAAAACCGGTCAGATCATTCTTTCAACCTTTCTTGCCTTATCCATATGGCAGAAAGTAAGGGACAGGACTCCATTTTTGCTGTCCCCTTCGCAAAAACCAAAACCGGAACTGGAGATGAGCGACGGTATGTTCGCTGCCATTGCATTTTTTACAATTAACGGACTGAGTCTAACAATAGTTTCTTTTATTAATGATCTTCCCGTGGGCCCGAGGGAATATGTTATTGCCTATTTCATTGCCGGTGTTCTGGTTGCCCCGATGACCCTGTATATTCTATGGAGAAATCGGATGAAAAATCTTTTTAGGCAACTTGGGATCAGGCGCAATGATATTGGAATGAAATTTTATACGGCTGTTTTTAAAGGAGTGCAATGGGGTGTTTGTGCAGGTGTCATCGGACTTGCCTATTTGTGGTTGCTCCGAAATGTTGACGTTTTTCAATCCTATAAAAACGACATCATGCCTCAGGCTTCTGTATGGTTAAGAGATTCGCCCATTTTGATGATACTTTTGATTGTAATTGTTGCGCCATTATTTGAAGAATTTCTTTTTCGAGGGCTTTTATTCCGGGGAATGTTAAGGACTCTCCCCTGCTGGGCTGCAACTGTGGCAAGTTCAGCTATTTTTGCCTTTGTGCATCCCCCAATATCCGTTCTCCCGGTTTTTGTTCTGGGGATAGCAACAGCTATTTCTTTTCATCGCACCCGATGGCTGGTGTGCCCAATCGCCACGCACATGGTGTATAATGCAATCATAGTTATTAATAATTTATACGGTTTTCATTAGGGGATTTATGGGCTTAAACACAAACGACACAAGTATCCTGTTTAAATTTCCCGGCAAGGTAAAAAAATTCAGGTAGTCACTGGACATAAAGGATTTCTTACTGAAACTTGTGATCCTGATAATGATGTTCAATATATAACTGATGTTCCATTGGAGGCAGCTGGGCATGCAGATGCAGTCGAAATCGATAAAATTGAAACCCGTTTAGAAAAAAACGAATTCAAGCCCAAGGCTTTATACGGAGATGCAGGGTTTGTAAATGGAGAATCTATTCTGAAAGCAGCGGAAAAAGGAATAGAGTTTGAAGGCCCATCTGCCGGACGTTCGCAAAGTATAGAAGGATTTGCTGAAAAAAATCGGCCACTTGATGTTGCTGATTTTAAGGTGGAAGTCGAAGATACTACCAAAGATTTAATTGTTTTATCGTGCCTTAACACTGATTGGGAAAAGCAAAGTCAAAAGAAACGGTTTAAATTTCATGAATTGGAGAGCAACACGTTGGCTGGGAAGAATCGCACACCGTGAGCCCGGCATATGTTCGCTGGTGATTTAAAATTGAACCATCGATTGAACAATAAGAGCCGTATGAATCGAGAGATTCACGTACGGTTCTGTGAGAGCCTGAGGGAGAAGTTCCCTCTGGCTACTTGACCAAATCAAGAGGTTTAAGAAAAAAGGCTGATACTGATAATAATATCCCGGCTATTATACCAAACGAGATGTAAGGATAAGTAAATGAATTTGACAATCGAATTATAGAATGAAGTCATCCTGCTATACCCTGAGCAGGCAATTGAAAGATAACGAAGGATATGGTACACAGCAACAATATTTAAAATTCGGTGTTTTCCTACCATTGCAGGTTGTACTCAAAAAGGGGACAAGTCACCCAGGGAGAAATAAAAGCATCTATGAGACATCCTAACTCAAATCGGAAACCGCAAGGGAGGCCTCTCTTCTTGGCAAACTTGGCATCCATGACCTCAATCATAAACCAAGGCGAAAGTTTAAAGGGAAAAACGCTTGCCAATGTTGCTTCAATGGCAAGTGGCTGCGATACAACAAACGCAAGGAAAAGGAGGTGTGTGACTGGATACTGGATCTTGCCTTTGACATATCTGTCAAAACTGGTATGGATAAAATTCATCCTACAGCATGGCGGATAACCTGCCGGAAATGTATGGAGAAAAGCACAAGGAACAATAAATTATTTGTTAAAGTGGAGAATGAAATGAAAAGATCAATTAATTATTTATCAGGTATTTTTATTGCATTGATTTTTGTTTTAAGTGGATGTGGTTTTATGCAAACAGCTTATACACCATGGGAAGCTGTTGGCACGAACATGTTAGGTTATAAAGATGGGAAGATTCATGATCGAGATGGGCTTGATTCAATATTTTGGGCCTACTTTGAGTCCACAATGGTAACGGGTAGCTATACAACTGGATTTTATACTCTCTACAGATGTGCAGAACTTACTTTAGAAAAAAGGTATAATTATTTTATGATTCATAGCTTTTATCGAAGTGAAATTAATGGGTTTCAGACATTGATGATATTTCAAGCGTTTAATGATACGAATAATGAAAATAAAGGTAAATTAATAAATGCTTCCGAATTTTTAAAAAATAATAAAAAATATATCGGTGAAACAAAGGATAAATTGGATTGGTTTAAATATTTAAACTCAAAAGGATATAATGTTTGTGATAACTCCTTCAAAAAACTAGGTATTTTCGTAGGCCTTGCTAAAGATCCAAATTTAAACAAAGTTATTTATAATACAAACTGTAGACTTAAATCAAAAGTAATAAAGGTTTATGAAGGAAAACATGAACCTGATGAAATTTCTTTAATAGTAGCTAATATTTCTGAATTAGAAGCCATAAAATCCAAAATTTCCGTTTGTCAAGGTGACCTTAAAATTGAGACCATAAACGGAAAGAAGGTTAAGTGCTCATTAGCCTATGAAATTTTAAAAGGAAATAATACTTTAGAAATTTCATATGATAAAAGTTATGAATCGTCAATACTTAATACGGAAACTTTTTATAGTATTACTAGTGACAATACGATTAAAGGATCTTTTGAGGGTAATAAAGTTTATTTTCTTACATGTGATAACAAATTGATATGTGAAAATAAATTTTCTCCAAGGCTCATTGTTTTACCGCTCACTGTAGCAGAATATCGACAATATTTAAAAAATGTTAAGTTCAAATAGGTCAAATATTTCATTACAGTTGAGGCAATACAGTGATGAACATTAAAGGTGTGGGGATTTTGTTTGAGTGCGGCTCTTTTGCAACAAGCCTAACGAATAATGTCTCTTGCCCATTTTTGATCGTCTTGTTCCCAGGCTCTTTGTAACTCCCTCAAGTGATGTGCATTGCAAAGGGCATGCTGACAATCATATTTAAAGTAGGGTTTCCAGTGGTCATGACACAGAACCCCTTTGAACATGGGAAGAATCCCTATTTCATCTATGGCATCGCAGCCTCTTTTCTCATGGGGAAAAAATGAGTCCATTGGGCATTGGATGTGCAATTCAGACCATTGGCCCCTGGCCAAATGGTCCTAGGACTCTCCTCCCTTTGCCGGGCATTGAGGAGAGCCTTAAAGTTTGATTTCTGACTATTTCAAAATTGCGATCATTTTGGTACTATTCTTTTCCTGAGCCAGATCCATTGCCGTCTTGCCGTTAATATCCTTGTTTATTTTGTCGGCTCCTGCATTTACAAGAATTTTTGCCATATCAAAAGCATCTGTTCGTACGGCAACTATCAAGGGAGTGTAGTTGGAATCACTCTCGACATAATTGATATCAGCTCCTGCTTTAATCAATGCCTCGCCTATTTCAGATAAGTTTAATCCAGACGCGACAAATAACGGGGTAAATCCTTGTTTTGTACGGACATTCACATTTGCCCCGTTTCTAATTAACAAATTTACTATCTCAGAATTTTGAGCCTGCGTGGCTATTAACAATGCACTATTTCCTTTGTTGTCAACAAGGTTTACATTTGCACCATTATCAATAAGCAACTTTGAAATTTCAAAATTGGAATAACTGGCAGCATAAAATAACGGGAAACGTCCAGCATCATTTTGTAAGTTAACATTAGCTCCCCGTTCAACAATCAAATTAGCAGCCTTTTTGTAGTCTTTTTTAATTGCAGAGGTCAGCATAGTGCCGCCACTCACCACGAGGTCAAGTGCCGCCCCCTTCTCAATCCATTGAATAGCCTCATCCTCTGTTGCCCCCATCCCTACGGAAACTATAAAGGTCCCGGCGTACTGTTGGGGAGTTCCCTTACTATTTTTGTCTGCCAAATCTATATGGCCTGTGTCATCCATAGTGCCTATTTTTTCTTCTCCCCACGACATCTCAGATTTCTGAGGGTCAGATTGAGTATTTTGAGGTGAAGAACTAACACATCCAGTCAAAAATAATACAAATAAAACAAAAATAGTTTTTCCAAATAAAGTTTTCATTTAACATCCTCTTGGTTATGGTTATTATTATAAGGTTACCGCTTTACGAGCAAGTAACCCTTGGTGGCATATTTTTTTTTGTTTAATTCCTATAACTATCCCAAAATGGTGAAATCAAAGTCTTTTCCGTTTGAAAGTCTTAGACGGACAACATTTTAAAAAAACTTGAAATATTTAACTGTTTTCATTGATGTTTCTCCCTTATGTCTTCAATAAAGCATATCAAATGCATCCCCCGCTTCCTGAACGCTTTCTATCGGCAATCTGTTTGGTGAACCCTTTTACTCGATGTTCAAGTTTTTGTGCAACCATTGTAAACACTATGCTTGTGGGTGGTGTTTTTTTGTGACCCAAAATTATCAATAAAGTATAAACAATTGATACTACCATATATTAAAAACCATGCCAACAAAATATTTATTCAAGGAACTAAGTGGTATTACGTAATCATATTAAAGGTTTAAAAAAACTTGAACATCGAGTTTTAGCTTTTGTACATTCACAAACTCAACTCTGCGGTTCATGGCCTTATTCTCATTTGTATAATTGGAGACAAGGGGCCGGGTCTCACCATAGCCTCTAATCTCAAATCTGTTTGAAGCCAGGTCAAAATCCTCCTTCAAATATTGTTTTACGCTCAGGCCCGCTGTTTTGAAAGTGCCTTATTGTATGAGTCTGATCACACTGAATCAGCTATCAATAAATCAGGTAGCAGGGAAGATACAATAACCTGCAGGAATACAATGTATAAAAAAATCTCATAAGTGCATGGACGAAAATTTTTTCCTGTTAAAATTTTGAATAACACCTATCACCAAGGCAATTGTTTGATGTATCAAGGGGAAAAAATTTATATCCTGCTACTTAGCTATTATTCCCAGCTTCCGAACAGCACAAATGCACTCCAATAGTTTGGATGGGACCATTTTTTTGTATTCATTAATGACATCTGTGCCCTGCGCAGTGCTTCAGGTCTGCTCATGCCGCCAATATAATTTTTGTAAAAATCGACCATAAGCGCTTTTGTGGCCTCGTCATCCACATCCCAAAGCGAGCAGAGAACCGCAGGGGCACCGGCAAACATGAACCCCCTGGTAAGTCCCACCAAGTCATTTCCCGCACCCAGTTTTCCCTTGCCGGATGAACAGGCAGACATTGTCACCAGAGACACCCCCTTCCAGTCAAGATCAAAAATTTCGTGCATTTCAAGGTTGCCGTCATTTTTCTGATCAGGTGTCAGGGCCAGATGGGACAGTTGGGGCACCTTTTCATTAAAGATACCATGGCTTGCAAAATGGATTACATCGGGCCTTCCAAGACTCTCATAGCCATTTTTCATTAGGGTTTCCGTTGCATTACCCCGGGTTTTGATGATGGATGTATCAAAGAGTTCTCCTATCTTTGATACCTCTCTTTCTGCGCCCGGCAAAGGCGTAAGCGCAGTATCAGGATTGCCCAGGGCAAATATTTTTCTTCTGCCTGTGGCCTGTTTTTTGGAAATAAATCGATAAATACCTGCCGAAGGGCTCATGACTATATTATTTAAAGTTGCCAGGGGTCTGCCGTTTTTAGGCGCAAGGGCTGCAAAAGGGATCTTGAACATGGGACCCCAGGGCACAAATATCAAGGTATGACTGGTTAAGATCTTTTGAATTGGTTCAATGGGCTGGATCATCCATTCATATAATTGATTATTTACTGCGGTCAATTTTTTCAAATCCTGAGTTTCTTCAGCCAAAAGGCTCGCATATGTTTCAAGACCTTGCTCTAAATCAGCCTTGGAAACATCCACTTTCGTAAAATGGATACCCCCCTTGTGGATGACAAATATCCAGAGTTGGTTATGTTTTTTTCCGGAAATTTTATATTCTCCCTTATGAAAATATTCAACCAGGGCTGTTCCAGGAGCAAGCAGGGATTGTATTTCTTTTAAACCGGGGGGAGACACGGTTATAAGCGAACCTAATTCAGGGTCTTTTCGTCTCAACTGTTCAATCAGATCAAGCCGCTTTTTATCCAGTTCTGATATTTTATTATCCAGGGATGCTCCGGCTGATCGCTTTTTTTTACCTTTGGGCCCGGCTGCAAGTTTTACCCGGTTCTCCCTTAAAGAGGCCAGTTTATTTTCAAGTTCAGATAGCGGGCCTATTTTTTCTTTTTTTAACCCGGCTTCCCGGGTGCCCAATAAATCAAGGAAGGATTTAGCCCGGCCCCGTTCGATGGATTCAAATGCTTTTTCGGGTTTACCAAGGGCAATACGGGTTGCTGCCAGGTTTCCATAAACAGGAGGTAATGTTGATTGAAATCCGGTTCGTTCAGTTCCGCTGTAGACTTTTTCTCTGATGGATTCATAAACTTGAATCGAAGTAGTTAGATTTTTTTCAGCCTTTGTCAGTTTTCCGGAATAAAGAAGGGTTGCTCCCATGTTATTAAGGAATAAACCCTCATGTTTAATTGCCTTGCTTCTCCTGTGAATAGCCAAGGCCTGCTCATGATACTCCAGAGCCTTTTCGTACTGGCCTAAATTTAGATATACAACGCCGATGTTATTGAGGTTCATACCCTCGCCGTTAACGTCCTTGATTTTCCTGCGAATAGCCAAGGCCTGCTCATAATACTCCAGAGCCTTCTCGTACTGGCCTAAATCTTTATACACATTGCCGATGTTATTGAGGTTCATACCCTCGCCTTTAAAGTCCTTGATTTTCCTGCTAATAGCTAAGGCCTGCTCATAATACTCCAGAGCCTTCTCGTACTGGCCTAAATTTAGATATACAACGCCGATGTTATTGAGGTTCTCACCCTCACCTTTAACGTCCTTGATTTTCCTCTGAATAGCCAAGGCCTGTTCATAATACTCCAGAGCCTTCTCGTACTGGCCTAAATCCCAATACACCATGCCGATGTTATTAAGGTTAGCACCCTCGCCTTTAACGTCCTTGATTTTCCTGCTAATAGCCAAGGCCTGCTCAGAATACTCCAGAGCCTTCTCGTACTGGCCGAAAGTTCGATACACAATGCCGATGCTCGTAAGGGGATAACGCTCGCCTTTAACGTCCTTAATTTTCCTGCTAATAGCCAAGGCCTGGTCATGATATTCCAGAGCCTTCTCGTACTGGCCTAAAGTTCGATACACATTGCCGATGTTATTGAGGATTTCACCCTCGCCTTTAACGTCCTTGATTTTCCTGCTAATAGCCAAGGACTGTTCATAATATTCCAGAGCCTTCTCGTACTGGCCTAAATCCCAATACACATTGCCGATATTAGTGAAGGCTAAACCCTCTAATTTAACGTCCTTGATTTTCCTGCTAATAGCCAAGGACTGCTCAGAATACTCCAGAGCCTTCTCATACTGGCCTAAATTTCCATACACGATGCCTATGTTAATAAGGTTAGCACCCTCGCTTTTAACGTCCTTGATTTTCCTGCTAATAGCCAAGGCCTGCTCATAATACTCCAGAGCCTTCTCGTACTGGCCTAAAGTTCGATACACAATGCCGATGCGATTGAGGTTCTCACCCTCGCCGTTAACGTCCTTGATTTTTCTGCGAATAGCCAAGGCCTGCTCATAATACTCCAGAGCCTTCTCGTACTGGCCTAATTCCCAATACACAATGCCGATATTGCCTAAAAAAGCTCCTATAGATTGTTCATGATTTTGCTCTTCAGCAATTTTCAACCCGTTTGACCAAGCTTCAATTGTCTTTTGATATTGTGCAGCATTATATGCCTGGATACCTTCTCTATAGTAATCATCCAAGCTTTTCGCATTTACGGAACCTGCAGTTAATGATAGGAAAATAAAAAGCATTAAAACAAAGTTAAAATATTTTGCTATTTTCATCAATTTTACTCCCTTAAGGTTTCAATAAAGCATATCAAACGCATCCCCCCTTCCTGATCGCTTTATATTGGAAATCTGTTTGGTAAACCCTTTAAGTTTCTGCATATTTACAAACTCGACTCTGCGATTCATGGCCTTATTCTCATTTGTATTATTGGAGACAAGGGGCCTGGTCTCTCCGTACCCTCTAATTTCAAACCTGTTTGAAGCCAGGTTAAAATTCTCCTGCAAATATTGTTTTACGCTCATGGCCCTCTGTTTTGAAAGTTCCTTATTGTATTCCAGACTGCCGTCACTGTCAGAATGGCCCTCTATGAGGATTTTCATATTTACCAGGCTGTCCCTTTTTAATGCCTCAGCCATTTCCCTGAGCTGGGATGATGAGCGATTGCTTATCTCAGCGCAGTTATAGTCAAACTGAATCATAAGGGGAATTCGCGGGCCTTTATAAGGGGACTTACCCCGTTTAAAACTTAAGGTCAGCCTATCTTCAATCTTATCAGCCCTGACCAGTTCTTTTTCCGGTATTGCATCCTTTAGTGCTGACAATCGGCTTTCGATATCTGATTTTAAATGATTCAATTCTTTTTTTACCCCAATAAACCCGGCTTGATTTTCAAGAACTTCAAGAACCATAAGGATACGGCCATATAAATAATTAATATCAGGCGGCCGGTTGATGGGAGGATCAAGCAAAAGTTTTGCCAGACGCAGGGTATTGGTACAGGCGTCCTGGCTGTCTTGGGGTTTTACAATGACTGCAGCCGTGTAATGTTCAAAAGCCTCATACAGTTTTTCCAGGTCAGCCCAGACAGGCGCTCTTTTGGCCCAGTCCTGGGACACCTGAGAATCAAGGACATAGGCAAGATTGAAAAGGGCGGATGCATGGTTGTCGTCGATCTCAAGTGCCCTTCGGTAGCAGATTGCCTCTTCATCAGAATTCGGTTTTGTTTCACTGACGGTAAGGCCTTTATCCACCCAGCCTTGGGCATCATTGGCTGCCAAGGCTGGGGTTGAAAACACACCGAAAATAAGAGCAACAACAAAAAATAGATAATGAATCTTTAGTCTCCTTGAAACAAAAATCATGGGACTTACCTCCTTATAATTTCCACACGCCGGTTGTATTTGCAATTCTTCAAAGAATTATTTGGATAAATGGGATGATCTTCACCAAAAAAGGCAAATATAAGCCTGCCTTTTTAGGAGATCGACTGTCCCCGGACAGCAATGAATCAGACAATACTGAACCAGCTATCAATAAATCAGGCAGCAGGGAAAATACGATAAGCTGCAGGAATGCAATGTATAAAACAAATCTCATATCTATTATTCCCAGTTTCCGAACAGCACAAAGGCACTCCAATAGTTTGGATGGGACCATTTTTTTGTATTCATTAATGACATCTGTGCCCTGCGCAGGGCTTCAGGTCTGCTCATTCCGTTAATATAGTTTTTGTAAAAATTGACCATAAGCGCTTTTGTGGCCTCGTCATCCACATCCCAGAGCGAGCAGAGGACCGCAGGGGCACCCGCAAACATGAACCCCCTGGTAAGTCCCACCAGATCATCTCCTGCCCCCAGCTTTCCCTTACCAGATGAACAAGCCGACATTGTCACAAGGGAGACCCCTTTCCAATCAAGGTCAAAGATCTCATGCATTTCAAGGTTGCCGTCATTTTTTTGATCTGGTGTCAGAGCCAGATGGGAGAGTTGGGGCATTTTTTCATTAAAGATACCATGGCTTGCAAAATGGATCACATCGGGCCTTCCAAGACTCTCATAGCTATTTTTCACCAGGGTTTCCGTTGCATGACCCCGGGTTTTGATTATGGATGCGTCAAAGAGTTCTCCTATCTTTGATACCTCTCTTTCTGCGCCTGGCAAAGGCGTAAGCGCCGTATCAGGATTGCCCAGGGCAAATATTTTTTTCCTGCCGGTGGCATGTTTTGAAGAAACAAAGCGGTAAATACCTGCCGAAGGGCTCATGACTATATTTTTTGAAGCAGCAAGGGGTCTGCCATTTTCAGGAGCAAGGGTTGCAAAAGGGATCTTGAACATGGGATCCCAAGGCACAAATATCAAGGTATGGCTTGTTAAAATCTTTTGAATTGGCTCAATGGGCCGGATCATCCACTCATATAATTGATTATTTACTGCGGTCAGCTTTTTTAAATCCTGAGTTTCTTCAGCCAAAAGACTCGCATATGTTTCAAGAGTCTCTGTTAAATCAGCTTTGGAAACATCCACTTCCGTAAAATGGACACCTCTTTTGTGGATGATAAATATCCAGAGGTTGTTATGTTCTTCTCCTGAAATTTTATATTCTCCATTATGAAAATATTCTACCATGGCTGTTCCGGGAGCAAGCAAGGATTGAATCTCTTTTAAACCAGGTGGAGATACGCTTATAAGCGAACCCAATTCAG
This sequence comes from uncultured Desulfocicer sp., assembly GCA_964433355.1. GTDB lineage: Bacteria > Desulfobacterota > Desulfobacteria > Desulfobacterales > Desulfobacteraceae > Desulfocicer. The sequence goes on along the minus strand of CAYSSE010000017.1, from coordinate 19,338 downwards.
GGTCGTTTCGCCTCAACTGCTCAATCAGGTCAAACCGTTCTTTATCCCGTTCTGATATTTTATTATCCAGGGATACTCCAGCTGATCGCTTTTTTTTACCCATGGGACCGGCTGCAAGTTTTACTCGGTCCTCCCTTAAAGAGGCCAATTGATTTTCGAGTTCAGATATCTGGCCTGTTTTTTCTTTTTTAAATCCGGCTTCCCGGGTACCCAATAGATCAAGAAATGATTTAGCCCGACCTCGTTCAAGTGATTCAAACGCTTTTCCAGGTTGACCAAGGGCAATACGGGTTGCTGCCAGGCTTCCATAAACAGCAGGTAATGTTGATTGAAATCCGGTTCGTTCAGTTCCGCTGTAAACTTTTTCTCTGATGGATTCATAAACTTGAATCGAAGCATTTAGATTTTTCTCAGCCTTTTTCAATTTTCCGGAATGAAGAAGGGCTTGTCCCATGTTATTAAGTGCCAAACCCTCAAGTTTAATGTCCTTGATTTCCCTGCTAATAGCCAAGGCCTGGTCATAATAGTTCAAGGCCTTTTGGTACTGGCCTAAATTTTGATACACAACGCCGATGCCATTGAGGTCAGTACCCTCGCCTTCGAAGTCCTTGATTTTTCTAAAAATATCCAAGGCATGCTCATAATAATTCAGGGCCTTCTCGTACTGGCTTAAATTTTGATACGCAGCACCGATGTTAGTGAGCTCAGTACCCTCGCCTTTAACGTCATTGATTTTCCTGAAAATAGCCAAGGCCTGCTCATAATAGTTCAAGGCCTTCTCGTACTGGCAAAAAATATAATACACAAGGCCGATACTATTGAGATTAGCACCCTCGCCTTTAACGTCATTGATTTTCCTGAAAATAGCCAAGGCCTGCTCATAATAATCCAGAGCCTTCTCATATTGGCCTAAATTCGCATACACAAGGCCGATGTTATAGAGGTTACCACCCTCGTTTTTAACGTCCTCTATTTTCCTAAAAATAGCCAAGGCCTGCTCATAATAGTTCAGGGCCTTCTCGTACTGGCCTAAATTATCAGACACAACGCCGATGTTATTAAGGGCAAAACCCTCAAGTTTAATGTCCTTGATTTCCCTGCTAATAGCCAAGGCCTGCTCATAATAGTTCAAGGCCTTTTGGTACTGGCCTAAATTTTGATACACAACGCTGATGCTATTGAGGATACCACTCATGAATTTAATGTCCTTGATTTCCCTGCTAATAGCCAAGGCCTGCTCATAATACCCCAGAGCCTTTTCGTACTGGCCTAAATTTTTATACACAGTGCCGATCCTTCCTAAAAAAAATCCTGTGGCCTTCTTATGCTTTTGCTCTTCAGCAATTCTCAACCCGCTTGACCAGGCTTCAATTGCCTTTTGATATTGTGCAGCATTATCTGCCTGGATACCTTCAGTATAATAATCCTTCATTCCCTTTGCGTTTGCTGAACTCACCGTTATTACGACAAGAATGACATATACACAAACAAGAGTTATTATTTTCATAAACTTTTCTCCCGTATTATACCTCTCAATTTTAATACTCATATGATCCCTATTGCTCCTTAACTATTCTAAATCCGCCATCTTCAGCGCAAAGCCTTGGATCGCTCCATAGCTGGGAGGAAACCATGCATCCCATACGATCGGAATTAAATGAACCTCCTTTAATAAACCGATTTAACTGTATCTTTTCATCCCTGCGCACGGGTGTTACAACAAAACTTTTAGTGCCCAGATCAGACAGCCTCTGGTAGGCCCAGTCGTCACCATTCCCAAACATTGCCGGAAAGATTGTAGATATTGTGAAGCACCTTGTTTAAATGAATTCACCGCCATGGTCCGTACACCCAGGGCAGTCTGGTCTTGGATAAAATAGTCCTGATAATTACAAGCATCCGATCGCCATTGATTGCCCCAAGGGTAAAGGGTCTTATTCCCGGCAGAAAACTCCCACTCCTTTTTTGAAGGTAATCGTCCGCCGTACCACTGGGCAAAGGCCTTGGGGATAGGTGGAAGGGCCAGGCCAGTGCATGAGGTAATCCCCGTCATGGAATTTTAGGGAAATCCGGTCTTTTTGCCATGTTGGATTCTTCTTTACAAATTCACGGTATTGCCTATTGGGCATATTTACAAATTCAATCCTGCGATTCATGGCCTTATCCTCATTTGCATCATTGGAGACAAGGGGCCTGGTCTCTCCATACCCTCTAATTTCAAACCCGTTTAAAATTTGAGATCAGCCGGTCTTCTATCTTATCCGCCCTGACCATTTCTTTTTCCGGTATTGCATCCTTTAATGAATCTTTAGTCTCCTTGAAATAAAAATCATGGGACTTACCTCCTTATAATTTCCACACGCCGGTTGTAATTGTAATTCTTCAAATAATTATTTGGATAAATGGGATGGTCTTCGCCAAAAAAGACAGTCTTAAGTCTGCCTTCCTCCACGTCACCCTGTTTTATCAGCCAGTCTTGAACCGTTTTTGCTCTCCCTTTGGAAAGCGCTAAATTTTGTTTTGCACTGCCTCTGCCGTCTGCATGGCCCTCAATGATAAACCGATAACTTACCAACTCCTGGCTTTTCAGTGCCCGGGCAAGGGTCTGAAGCAAAATCTCACCTTTTTCTGTAAGTTTGATCGAACCGGTCTGAAAACAGAGCATCGTAAGTCTTGGGCCCTGATAAAGGGTTTGACCACCCCGTTTTATTCGACGATTAAGAATTGTTATCATCTCTTTGGTTGAATAAGATTCTGCAACAACCGGTTTAAGGACCTTGTTTATCCTTTGCTCAATTTCCAGCAGTCTGTTTTTTTGTTCTTCCGGATTTGCGGTTTGATCCTTAGTCGCTAATCTTTCCTGCAATTCTATTGCTTTGTTTAAATGATGCCGCACCTCATAAAGGCCAGTATCCCTTCGCACAGCAAGCAGACAATCTGCAAGATTATAATGGGCATCAGCATTGGATGGATCATAATGAACACATTGTCGATATGCTGCAATTGCCTGTTCCAGCATCCCCTGGGAATGGAATACAAATCCCAGATTAAAATGAGCTTTTGAATAATCAGGACTGATTTGAATTGCACGCTTGTAATAATCTGCCTCTTGTTCAGAATTGTCATTAAGAGCAATGCCTTTGTCAACCAGATGTATTGCCTCTTTTTTAGGAAAACCTCTGTCCCCGGACAGCAATGAATCAGACAACACTGAATCAGCTATCAATAAATCAGGCAGCAGGGAAAATACGATAACCTGCAGGAATACAATGTATAAAAAAAATCTCATATCTATTATTCCCAGCTTCCGAACAGCACAAAGGCACTCCAATAGTTTGGTTGGGACCATTTCTTTGTGTTCATTAATGACATCTGTGCCCTTCGCAGTGCTTCAGGTCTGCTCATTCCGTTAATATAGTTTTTGTAAAAATTCACCATAAGCACTTTTGTGGCCTCGTCATCCACATCCCATAGCGAGCAGAGAACCGCAGGGGCACCGGCAAACATGAACCCCCTGGTAAGCCCAACCAGATCATCTCCTGCCCCCAGCTTTCCCTTACCAGATGAACAAGCCGACATTGTCACAAGGGAGACCCCTTTCCAATCAAGGTCAAAGATCTCATGCATTTCAAGGTTGCCGTCATTTTTTTGATCTGGTGTCAGAGCCAGATGGGAGAGTTGGGGCATTTTTTCATTAAAGATACCATGGCTTGCAAAATGGATCACATCAGGCCTTCCAAGACTCTCATAGCTATTTTTCACAAGGGTTTCCGTTGCATGACCCCGGGTTTTGATTATGGATTCGTCAAAGAGTTCTCCAATCTTTGACACCTCTCTTTCTGCGCCCAGCAAAGGCGTAAGCGCCGTATCAGGATTGCCCAGGGCAAATATTTTTCTTCTGCCTGTGGCATGTTTTTTGGAGACAAACCGGTAAATACCTGCCGAAGGGCTCATGACTATATTTTTAGAAGCAACAAGGGGACTGCCATTTTCAGGAGCAAGGGTTGCAAAAGGGATCTTGAACATGGGACCCCAGGGCACAAATATCAAAGTATGGCTTGTTAAGATCTCTTGAATTGGCTCAATGGGCCGGATCATCCACTCATATAATTGATTATTTACTGCGGTCAGCTTTTTTAAATCCTGAGTTTCTTCAGCCAAAAGACTCGCATATGTTTCAAGAGTCTCTGTTAAATCAGCTTTGGAAACATCCACTTCCGTAAAATGGACACCTCTTTTGTGGATGACAAATATCCACAGGTTGTTATATTTTTCCCCTGAAATTTTATATTCTCCCTTATGAAAATATTCTACCAAGGCTGTTCCGGGAGCAAGCAGAGATTGAATCTCTTTTAAACCAGGTGGAGATACGCTTACAAGTGAACCCAATTCAGGGTCTTTTCGCCTCAACTGCTCGATCAGGTCAAATCGCTTTTTATCCAGTTCCGATATTTTAGTGTTTAGAGATACTCCAGCTGATCGCTTTTTCTTACCCATGGGACCGGCTGCAAGTTTTACCCGGTCCTCCCTTAAAGATGCCAATTGATTTTCGAGTTCAGATATCTGGCCTGTTTTTTCTTTTTTAAATCCGGCTTCCCGGGTACCCAATAGATCAAGAAATGATTTAGCCCGACCTCGTTCAAGTGATTCAAACGCTTTTCCGGGTTCACCAAGGGCAATACGGGTGGCTGCCAGGGTTCCATAGACAGGGGGTAATGTTGATTGAAATCCGTTTCGTTCCGTTCCACTGTAGACTTTTTCTCTGATGGATTCATAAACTTGAATCGAAGCATTTAGATTTTTTTCAGCCTTTTTCAGTTTTCCGGAATAAAGAAGAGCTACTCCCATGCTATTAAGGGCGAGACCCTCGCCTTTAACGTCCTTGATTTTCCTGCTAATAGCCAAGGCCTGGTTATAATACTCCAGAGCCTTCTCATTCTGGCCTAAATTAGCATACACAACGCCGATGCTATTAAGGGCGAAACCCTCGCCTTTAACGTCCTTGATTTTCCTGCTAATAGCCAAGGCCTGCTCATAATACTCCAGAGCCTTCTCATTCTGGCCTAAATCACCATACACTGTGCCAATGTTAATGAGGTTATAACCCTCGCTTTTAACGTCCTCGATTTTCCTGCTAATAGCCAAGGCCTGCTCATAATACTCCAGTACCTTTTTGTGCTGGCCTATATATGCATACATATTGCCGATAATATTGAGGTCATTACCCTCGCCATGAAGGTCCTTATTTTTCCTATGAATAGCCAAAGCCTGCTCTAAATACTCCAGAGCCTTCTCGTACTGGCCTAAATCACCATACACTGTGCCAATGTTATTGAGATTATGACCCTCGCCTTTAACGTTCTTGATTTTCCTAAAAATAGCCAAGGCCTGCTCATAATGCTCCAAAGCCTTCTCGTACTGGGCAAAACTTTTATACACATGGCCGATGTTATTGAGGTCACTGCCCTGGCCGTTAAGGTCCTTGATTTGCCAGTGAATCGCCAAGGCCTGCTCATAATACTCCAGAGCCTTCTCATACTGACCTAAATTAGCATACACGACGCCGATGTTGCTTAGGTTACCACCCTCTCCTTTAAGGTCCTCGATTTGCCTGCTAATAGCCAAGGCCTGTTCATAATACTCCAAAGCCTTCTCATACTGGCCTAAATTATCATACACAACGCCAATGTTTCCTAAAAAAGCTCCCTTATAATTTTGCTCTTCAGCAATTTTCAACCCGTTTGACCAGGCTTCAATTGCCTTTTGATATTGTGCAGCATTATATGCCTGGATACCTTCATTATAATAATCCTTCATTCCCTTTGCTTTTACTGAACTCACCGTTATTGCTATAAAAACAATACACACACAAATAAAGGTTGCTGTTTTCATAAACTTTTTTCCCATATTATACCTCTCAATTTTAATACTCATATGATCCCCATTGCTCCTTAACTATCCTAAAGCCTCCATCTTCAGCGCAAAGCCTTGGATCGCTCCATAGCTGGGAGAAAATCATGCATCCCATACGATCGGAATTAAATGAACCGCCTTTAATAAGCTGGTTTAACTGTATCTTTTCATCCCTGCCCACGGGTGTTACAACAATATTTTTAGTGCCCAGATCAGACAGCCTCTGGTAGGCCCAGTCGTCACACCATTCCCAAACATTGCCGGAAAGATTGTAGATATTACCCTGGTAATGCTGTGAAGCACCTTGTTTAAATGAATTTACCGCCATGGTCTGCACACCCGGGGCAGACTGGTCTTGGATAGAATAGCCCTGATAATTACAGGCATCCGATCGCCATTGATTGCCCCAAGGGTAAAGGGTCTTGTTCCCGGCAGCAAACTCCCACTCCTTTTTTGAAGGCAGCCGTCCACCGTGCCACTGGGCAAAGGCCTTGGCTGCATACCAGGATATATAGGTCACCGGATGTTCTCCAAGGCCTTGGGGAAAAGTGGAGGGGCCGGGCCAGTGCATGAGGTAATCCCCGTCATGGAATTTTGGGGAGATTTGGCCTTTTTGCCATGTTGGATTCTTCTTTACAAATTCACGGTATTGGCTATTGGTTATTTCCATTGCAGAAATTTTCAGGGCCTCTGTCTTATTTTTACTGATATCAATCCAGGAAATGTCAAGATTCTGGCTATTTGAGGTTTTCCCCTCCGTCGTTATTTCTGGAGGTGCTATTTGGTTTTGGGCTAAAAGAACCGGGTAGGTGGATAAAGGAAACCCATGTGTCAAATTTAAGGTGGATATAGTGGGCTGTTGGTCGTTACCGTTTTGTCTTGCAATATTGGTTACTTTTTTATCAAGATATTGCCAAGCTTCCCATAATTCCACAACATTGTCATTGTTTTTATCCGCCTGCCCTTTAAGCCCCTCTAAAAGGAAATAGGTAAAAGCGCCATGTCCAAGGGATGCGACCTCCACCGAAGTTTGAGATCCCTGGGATGCTGTGATGAAAACCCGGCCTTTTCCCTTGAACCCGGCAAAGGGATCAATTACAGGCGGCGATATGAATGATTTACTTCTCGGGGTGGAGACAACGGTTGCCGCACTGAAACAGCAATCCACGAACAGGACCAGTTTTTTTGCCTTGATCCGATTTAAAAGCGTGTTTATTTCTTCCTGACCCAGGGCTGTTTCCGGCAGAATGCGAAGTTGTTTTTCTTCATATGTTTTCGGGTCCACCTTTGTGTCATGCAATACCCAATAGGCCTTAAGATTATCTTGTTGAATTCCGTGGGATGAAAAATAGATAAGAACTGTGTCTTCATTGCTTGAGTGTTCAGCCAGGTTTTCAAGAGCCGACCGCACAGCGGTTGTCGAGGCGTTTTCGTCTATCAGTGTTATGACCTGGGAATTTGAACTGGGAATATAATTTCTATCCCTAAGCAGACTATCCATAGCCAGGGCATCGGATCGGCAATAATTCAAATTCCGAATTTTTGAATCACTAAATTCATTTATACCTATAATTAAGGAATGAAAGGCCGGGCCATCCTTAGGTTTCACATTAACAGGCACATCACTGCCCGAGGATTTTCTGACAATATCTTTAGTATTCTGACTGGAGAATATAACCTGGCAAGGTATTATGAACATGATAATAACTATGAAAATTATGAGTTTTAAAAATTTCATCTTGTTCCTCACACTTTTTGCGATGTTAATTCATGAGTATGCTTTTTAAACAGCAGGCATGGTGAGTCTGTTTATCGTAGCTTTATGTTGCTTCTTCAATACATTGTTACTTTTGATGTTTTTTTATCATAGTATTATCATCCACTATTTCCCCTTCTGAGATTAACTGACGGACATCAACTTATTTTCGCTCATTCTAATTCCAATATTTCTAAAACTTAAATTTATTTTTTGCAACTCATTTAAACATTTCATTCTGCTCTTACTTTTTTTATACGGACACCTGTAGAATTCATTTCATCATTTGAAGAATTTTTTTTGAGGGCCTTTATTCCGGGGAATGTTAATGTCTCTCCATTGCTGGATGACAACTCTTCAAGTGCCGTATTTTCCATTAGTTTCTCTTCTCAGTGTTGGAAATAATCATGACAAATTGCTGGCAAAAAAACCTTACGCAATAAACTTTTTACCCTCCCAGGTGTTCATTTTTTAGAAATGTCCGTATAAAGGAATTAAAGCGTCAAGGGGCTATAACACTCAAATCGCTTATATATGTATCAAGCAAAGGTTAATGTGATCCGTAACTATTCACTTAAAAGTAAAAGGAGACGTAAAATGAAAAAAAGAAAATTTCAATTTATTCTATCCGCAATTGCAATTGTCACAATTATTTTTGGCATGGGAACCCCTTCCCAGGCCGGACTCAGTACTCGGCCAATCAACAGCAGTACAGATGGCGATTTCCAAGTTCAGTTTCACCCTGTTAAATCAGTCTTTAAGGTGGGGGAACCCATTCGTTTCAAGGTAAAAGGCAATAAAACCTTTTATCTTTACCTGTTCAGTATTGACACTGCCAACAATCGCGGCGCTGTGCTTCTGCCCAATGTCCGCCAGCAATATATCAAATATAAGGGTGGCAAAGAATACATTGTGCCGGAGAAAAATGTTGAATTTTTCAGTGACAGCCCAGGTACAGAAAAAATAATCATGCTCGCCAGCACCCGGAAAATGGATATAAATTTTAAAAACTACGGCAAATCCGGCGATTTTTTCACCGCAGGCGCCACCAAAGTGGTTGAAGAATCCAAAGCCCTGCACATCCGTTCAAAAAAACAAAAGGGCCAGCAGGTGGCCAGCGAAATGGATCTGTCCATTGTGGACCAAAATAATGGCGTTGCCATTGCCATGGTACCGCCCCCAGTCACCGCCACCGAGCCCCGGGTTTCTACCTTTATTTCCAGTGACCGGACCCAGTACACCCCCGGTGATACCATCACCATCACCTATGGTGCAGACAAAGAGGGATATGTGCATCTTTATGTGGTGACTCCGGACGGTGAATGTGCTTTGCTAAAAAGCCGGAAGGTATCCGGTGATAAATTTTATCAGGAAAAAGCCCGGGCATCACTGCCGGGGGGAGATCATCAGTTGATTGCCATCTATGACCGAAATCCAACTGCCCCCAAAGATGGCCCGGGCAGCCTTTTAACAGGAGAAAAAGGAAAAGACATCAGTCTCATTGGAAATCAGCCGGAATCCTATGCCGTTTATTACCTTAAGGTTGAAAATATTCGTTAAAGGAGAAAGGTGGAATGAAAATCACAAAATGGTTTTTGATAATCCTTGTGCTCTGCAACGTATTTACCCCACCCGGGTTAATGGCTGAAAACCATGCACTCATCGTTGGCGTCGGCAACTATCAGATCCCGGAAGCCAGACTGCCGGGTATTGACAAGGATGTTCGCATGATGCAAGAAGTTGCGCTTGAGATGGACTTTAAAGCGAACCAGATCAAACTGCTGCTGGATGCCGATGCCACCCTGGCCGGTATAAAAGCAGCTATAAATGGCTGGCTGGTCAGGGGAGTAACCTCCCAGGACCGGGTTCTCTTTTATTTCAGTGGCCATGGGTCCTCCATTGCCGACCAAAACGGAGACGAGGAAGACAAGGTGGATGAAGTTCTTTTACCCTACGACACAGCCATGGACAATAACACCATTTCCGGAACGCTTGTGGATGATGAGTTTGGCCTTTTGCTGAAAAAAATTCCCGCAGGGGAAGTATATGTCTTTATTGATGCCTGTCACAGCGGCACGGCCACCAAGGGTATTGATCTGATGCGACAGGAATATCCCAAATTTTTTAAGTACAGAGGCATGCCCCAGGAAAGTGCCAAGGGCAGTTTTGGAGTTCAGGAAACCGCCGATAATAATAATTACATTGGATTAAGTGCCTGTAGAGACAACCAGACCGCAACGGCCACCAAGGCGGGCAGCCTGTTTACCTGCGGTGTGTATCGGACGATCAAGGCAGCCAGCTCAAAGATTCGTACGCTCACCATGGATGATCTAAAAGGAAAAACCACAGAATACATACGTAAAAATGCTTCATCCAGCGACAAGATATACCATCCCCAAATCAATGGTAACAATCGCCTGGCAAAGAAAAATCTTTTTATTGGTCCAGCGCCTCCGTCTGGAGGAATTTGGGGTGAACTGGAAAAAATGGCCGATCACGCTGATTTCAAACTTGGGGTACAAAGTAATAAAAATCAATTTAAAATTGGTGAACTGCTTGAAATCACGTGTGATATTCAAGAGGACGGTTATCTGAACGTACTCAATGTCGGCCCCAACGACACAAGGGCCACCGTGCTGTTTCCCAATCGATTTAACCCGGACAATCATGTGCGTGCCGGAAACCGTGTATCCATTCCCGGCGGCAGATTTGAGCTTCCCGCCCAGGCGCCTTCCGGGGATAATCTGGTGATTGTTTTTCACACCCGGGAGCCCATCAACACCTACCAGGAAGGAGATGGAAAAGGCGGCGATCTTCTTAAACTGCTTTCCACAAAAAGCCAGCGCAGTCTGGATAAAGCATTGCGGAGCTTTGGCGTTAAAGCAAATAAAAATAGGGTGGGTGCCGGCAAGCTTATCCTCAAGGTGCTGAACTAATCCTTAATCAAGCGCGTTTGCTATTTTTTCATTTGCTAATATGCTGAAAATATTTGATATTAAAAAATAACGTCACTTTTTTATTGTCACTCGAAATGATGTTTTTACAAAAAGACCATACAATATTAGTATATAAAATCAGCACTTTATAAAAAAACATAGGTGAACGTGCTTATTTTAGGACTAATACCCCCTTTTTCATATAAATCGCCACGGGCGGACCGGGATTTGGGACCCGGGTTCACCCACAACGAAAATTGAAACTCTCATGATTCCAGGCTTTTGGACGGAGTTTCTTATAAAAAAAAAGCAAGGAGCAAAAAATGAAATTTTCAACAATAATATGCCTTGTGATATTGGCGACGTCCGCATGGGTGATGGGCGGCTGTAAAACCGAATATGTACATGTGGGCGCCAACTGGGATGCCCTGCATAAACTGGAACCGGAAAATAACGGATTTAAGGTAAAAGTTTACGGCACATCCGAGGCAGCACTCAACGAAACACTCTCCTTTGATGTAACATCGGAAAAAGCAGGCAAATTGTGGATCATACAGGTGGATGCCAACGATGAGGTCACCATGATGTTTCCCAACCAGGCCATGCCTGACAATGCCATCCCGGCGGGACAGACGGTTACCATCCCCCCCAAAGACGATTCATGGGAAATTGCTGCCGGAGAACCGGTGGGTAAAAGCATGGTGGCCTTTGTGGTGACCACTGGGAATGCAGATATCGGTGATATTTTGACACAGGGAAAGGATGTCTCCAAGGCCCTTTATCTGATCCAGAAATCGGAATGGGGGATTTATAAAAAGGTTATTGATATTCATTAAGGCCGGTGGCTTTTTCAAAAAAAGGCTTGATCACAACGTCTAAGTACCCGAGCAGATATTGTTCAAATTAAAACCCAGAGATATCAACGATATATACTCATAGAACACTGGAAATTATCTCTCTTGACAGTCATTGCAGTAACGGGCTCAGGCGTATGTCATTGTGATCAAGCCCCCCAAAAAGGATATATAAAATGAATCGAATATTGTCAGTAATCATAGTTTTGACCTTGTGCCTGGTGCAGCCCCGCATGGGCGTAAGTGAAGAGTTGTCCGCCCCCCCCACGGGTATGTTCGCCCTTTATGGGCAAAATCGAACCCAAGGCATACCCAACTACATCACCGAAGATTTTATCCTTCTCTCCTACAGCATGCTCATAGATAAAACCATCACCCAGTTGGAAGAGACAACCCTGATGCCGGGCTTCCATCGTCTGGTCCAGGGTCTGATCAGTCAAAGCAGGACAGCCCTGGACAAAATCAAGGATAAAGACAATAAAAAAGCCGCCATCCACAAGGCTAACCTGGACTATTTTTCAGTGTTGTCAGCACTGCTGTCAGGGAAGGAGAATGCACCGGATGCCGTGGATAAAGAAGCCGTGGCCGCCGAACTCCAGCAAATACTACAGGCAAAGGGCATAGCCCTTTCCGGGCTGATGCATCAGAAAATTGATTACACTCAGTTCCAAGTCCGGGGCAAATACACCCAAACTAAAGAATTAACGCAGTATTTCCGAGCCATGCGCTATGCAGGCACCGTACTTTTTCCGGTACTGGAAAGCCAAGCCACTGGCATCAGTGACGACGATGCAGACCTTATGACACAACAGGTCATGGCCATGAACAGGCTGATCCAGACGGATGAGGTCTTGCTGGGGGAATATCAGCAACTCTCCGACCAATTGTCCTGGATTTTCGGACCTCCAGATGATCTGACCCTGGCTGATTATGATAAAATCAGTAACAGCGATGCTGAAATGGCCACCTCAAAACGGCGCCATGCCCTGCTTGAATATGCCCGTAAAAACGGTGCCCAACCGGCAATCATTGGCAGCATTGTGGATGCCAATCTCCTTAAAGAAGAAAAGAAAACCGCCGTTGATGTTCTCACCGGATTTCGGTTCATGCCCCAGCGATTCACCCCGGACAGTGCGGCGTTCCAGGAACTGGTATACGATCGGGTGCAAACATTCAAGGGTTCCGGCACCCCCTTTTCAACGGCCCTGATCCAGGGGAAGAGGGTAAAAGGATATCCCCTGGGGCTGGAACTCATGGCCGCACTGGGTTCAAAAGAAGCCGGAGACCGTCTGAAAAAAAGTGGAGATCAAAATTATGACGGGTACAGCAAGGCCTATGAGCGTGCCCTTGGGCAATTGGCAAAACCTGCGGGTCTGGCATCGGAACACCTGGAGTTCATGTCCTACTGGCTCACCCGGGGTGCCCTGCTGCAATCAAAGGTGGACGACAGCCGCCGGTTGAACACGGCTCTGGCCTTGTGGACCCGGTACCGCCATGCCAGTTTGCTTTACACCAAGCAGTCCTACACGGTAAGCGGTAAAGGGTTTTCCATGGCCCCCCCGAGACAGGGGGCATGGCTGGAACCCATCCCGGAGTTCTATCTTCTGCTGGGTCACAAGGTTCGCGCTTTCACAGCACATGTTTTCCCGAAAAACACTCCGGAAATAAAAGAACAGGCTGCGGCCTTAACCGCCTTTGCAGACATTCTGGATACCTGCTCTGATATTGCCTGGCGGGAGATTAAAACAAACGTGTGTACCCCGGATGACAGCGATTTCTTAAACAAACTTGACGAACGTCTGCTGAAACTGACGGGCGAAGATGACCAACCCGTTGTGGTGGATGTGCACAGCGAACCCACCTCCGGTCTTGTTCTGGAGGAGGGGCTGGGGTATCCTGCCATTGTAACCCGGGATATCAAAGGTGCCACGGTGCCTGCACGGGGCGGGCTTTTTAACTATTATGAATTCAAACACCCCATGGATGATCGTCTCACAAACGAAAAATGGGGTGTTATGCTGAAGGATAAAACCGCCATGCAGGCCCTTAAACGCTCCCCTGGAACTACTAAACAATAAGGAATTCATCTGGCATAAGTTCTCTGGGAACTATGGATTGCCTTTGGATGAACAATTAAAACCATGAAGCCAGATCTCTGAATTTTAAATTAGCGCCCTTTGGGCGGACTTTTTACAACTCGTAAATTTAACAGTTCATAAAATGGGAATTCCTATACTATAAATTTAACCCAAGGCTATATTTTCAGAAAAATATGATAATGCACATCTCTTGAGCAAGGAGAAAAAATGAAAAAAATAATAATCCCTGTATGCTGCGTCCTGGGGCTTTTGATGTGTGCCTCCCATACCGTGGGGGCGTGCGAAAAGGGGCGTTCGCTGTACCAAAAGGCCATGGAAGAAAAAAACAATCCCCAGCGCATTCTTCTACTGAAGGAATCCCTGGCCGCCTGCGAGGATTTTGCCGCCTGGTATGAATTGGCCAGATGTCATGAAAGGAACCAGGACTACCAAACGGCAGAGGATGCCCTTCGCCACGCCCGGCAAACAGCCGGAAGCGACAAAGCCCAAGCCAGAGTGCTCTATCGTATGGGCATACTATATGAGAAGACGAACCGCCAGGATCAGGCCTATTGTTTTTATAAGGCGGCCTTGGAAAAACAGCCAACCCCCAAAGCCCTGGCACGCATGAAGCAGATCGACGCTGACCGCATGGAAAATGGCATGAGCGTGGCGACAATGACAAAAACCCTTTCCATGCCTTCCAGGGCATGGGGAGTCAGGCCGTCTCTTACCCTTTACATCACCTTTGATTACGATGCGGACCAACCCAATGAAAAGGGAAAACAAGAGGCAATTAAACTGGGGCAGGCCTTGACGGATCCATCCCTTACCGGTAATAATTTTATCCTGATCGGACACACCGACAGCCAGGGTGAGGCAGCCTACAATCTGGATCTCTCCCGGAGACGTGCACAGGCCGTCAAAGAGTATCTTTTGCACTCTTTCAACCTTCCCCCCCAATGCCTGGAAACCCGGGGAGACGGTGAGACAAACCTGCGTTACGCGCCTGAATCCACCCAGCAGGATTATGCCCTTAATCGACGAGTGGAAATTCAGATAGAATAAATGCAGGCCTGAGCATTCCCAGGCATTGTCGGAATAAAAAAGCAAAAAAAACGGACCACCGAGAACCCGTCAACACCCCCTGAGCTAAAAACCCAGGGGGTTTCTTGCCAGTTTTTTATAAAATCGAATTGTATAGAGGAATTATCCATGAAGCCATGTATGAAAAACAAATCTGGAATAAATGTGGCGGTGGTCTGTCTAAGAATGATCTGCCTGTCAGTCATCTTTTTTTCAACGGCTCCGGCCTGGGGAACAAACCATGCGCTGCTCATCGGTGTGGGGGCCTATCCGCATCTGCTCTTTAGAGAGCAGCTTGAAGGACCGCCCAACGACGTGCAGGCCCTGGCAGAAACCCTGACAGCCGTCTGTGATTTTACACCGGAAAACATCACCCGCCTGGTGGACCAGCAAGCCACCCATGCGGCCATCCTAAAAGCCATGGGCGGCATGAGAAACAAAACCCGGCCCGGTGATTTTATTTTCATCTATTTCAGCGGACACGGCACAAGCAGACACAATAAAAAGACTGGAATCCTTAATATGGATACCAACACCGGGGCACTGGTTCCAGTGGACTTCAAAACGAATACCACCCCTGAGAAGATGATGGAGAAACTGATCATCGGCAAACGGGATATCTTCCCCATCATCAAGGAACTGGAACAGGGCCGCAGTGTATTGGCCATATTTGATGCCTGTTACTCCAGTCAAACCGTTCGTTCCCTCCCCTCCCTGGTGGTACGCGGTAAACCCCGCTATGTCAACCTGCCGATTGATGATGATGATGAAGCGGATGATGACTCCTTCACGTATGGCACGGACACCATAAAAAGGCCCCCCTATCCCTATGCCAATACCGTGTATATTTCAGCTGCGGGTGATTTTGAACCAGCCTTGGACATTGATACCCAGACCATCCAGGCCGGATTTGTCACCGTGGACGGTCATCCCCACGGTGCCCTGACCAATGCGTTGCTGCATGCCCTGCAAGGTACGGCCAGAGCCAATATTGACGGCGACGGTTATTTGACCTATATGGAGTTGAACAATTCCGTACGCACTGCAGTGGTACGCGATTTTGGGCATACCCCCTGCATGCTTTATCCTGAACACTGGCAGGATATACCCAGTCGCATGGCGTTCCGGGTTTCATCTTCCCCGCCACCAGAAGATATAACCCCAAACATCCAAACCATCCTGGGGGTGAGGCTGGAAGGAACTGCCCAAAAACTAAAACCTGAAATTGAAGCACTGCCCCACATCAAAACAGTGACGGGTGACTATGATGTCTTGGTAATTCCCACCCCTACAGCAACAAGCGATGCCCAACCGTTGTTCCATTTATATCTGCCCAATCAGACCCTGTTGGCAACGGTTCCGGCAGATGAGGTCTCCCAGCGACTTTCACGCCAGGTACGGGTACGGGAACTCACCGGTCTGGACTATCCCCCGGCAGGGTTCCATGTTTTCACAGAGCTGCTCGGCGGCGGGGGCGTTTTGCTGGAGGGCAGTTCCATAGGGTTTCGGATGCAAAATGATGGAGATGCCTGGCTGGTTTTGATCAACATTGGTCCCACAGGCGTTATTAACATGCTATACCCCGCCTTTCCCAATGAAACACCAATGGTCCCGGCCGGCAAAGGGGTGAGCTTGCCCGATGTGGCAGAGGTGGTACCTCCTAATTTCGGCACCGAATATCTCAAGGCATTTGCCTTTAAAAAACCGCCGGCGGATCTGACATATTTTATGGGCGCGGCATTTCCACCGGAAGATCCCAGGTTTGACAGGTTTATGGAAATGGTGACCCATTCTGGACCGGCGGCCCAGATGACCATCCGCGTGAAAACGGCAGCCCGGGCGGATGTGACATCTGCTGGGAATTAAGCCCCTGTTTAATTTTTTTTCCGAGCAGCCTGCCCCCTGGGCTTTTTGGAAAAGACTATGTTTAAATATTCCGGTTGCAATTTAAATATTTGGAATATTTATCAATATGCTTAATAATTAAGTACCCAATCAGGTTCTTGCAGCTCGAAAGAGCCTGGTTAAAAAATCAGCATTTGAAGAAAAAACAATCCTCACATCTGGAGCTGGACTATGAAATCATTTACAGCCTTTTTTTTATTGATAACCGGAGTATTGCTGCTGTGCACAACCATGGTTGCGGATGCTAACACCCGGGACATTTCCAGAATCGGACAACTCACCCACACCGACAAACAGGTGGGCAGCTACCAGGCATTGCTGATAGGCATACAGAACTACAATGATCCCAAAATACCGGATCTTGAAACACCGTTGAATGATGTCCGGGAAATGGAGACAGTCCTTAAAGAGAAATATGGCTTTGAGGTAAAAACCCTGGTGGATGAAAACGCCACGGAAAAAGCCATCAATGCGGCCTTAAGGATCCTTGCACAAAAAACAAAAGAGCAGGACAGCGTGCTTATTTATTACGCCGGACATGGAGAACTGGATCGCACATATAATGATGGCTGGTGGATTCCTGTGGATGCCCAGTTGGGAGAACCCACCTCCTATCTGGACAACACCCAGGTCCAGAAAGCCATGAGAAGCATGAAAGCCAGGCATGTACTGCTCATCTCGGACTCCTGTTATTCAGGAACATTGTTTGGTCAAACCCGGGCCTTACCCCCGGTAATTGACAACAACTTTTATCTGGGTTTATACAATGAAAAAAGTCGTTGGGGCATGACCTCCGGCAACAAAACCCCGGTATCGGACTCGGGAACCGAGGGGCACAGCGTATTTGCCTACCAGCTTCTTAAAGAATTGAAAAAAAATCCCAAGCCCTTCTTCTGCACCCAGGAACTATATGTTCGCATTGCCCCCATTGTCAGCAACAATTCAAACCATACCCCCATATGCAAACCCATCCGCAATACCGGTGACCAGGGAGGGCAGTTCATTTTTATAGCCTCCAATACAAAAACGCCACCGAAAACAAAATTCCGTGTCACCACCCTACCCCAGGATGCCAAGGTACGAATTATGAACATTCCTGAAAAATATTACAGCGGCATTGAGCTCAAAGCCGGATCATACCAAGTGGAGGTATCCCACCCGGAATATGATACAGAAAACCGCTGGATTGATGTCAATGGCAGGGGTGACAAGGATCTCCATGTGGAACTGACTCAATCAGGTCCCACCCCGGGACAGGTATGGAAAGAACCCGTCACCGGAATGCTGTTTGTCTGGGTGCCCAAAGGCTGCTTTCAAATGGGACAAACCACCGCCGAAAAAAAATACCTGATTAAAAAAGAAGGACAGGAAACCTATGACAAAGCTTTTAATGATGAATTTCCCCGGCACGAGGTATGCCTGAACGGATTTTGGATGGGAAAATATGAGGTAACCCGGGGGATGTTCAGGCAATTTATCAATGCCAGCGGATATCAAACCGATGCGGGAAAAAAAGGAAGTGCGTGGATATTCAACAAAGAGACCGATTGGAAGTGGAAGGACGAAAAGGGGTATCACTGGCAGAAAGCCGGGTATCCCCAGGAGGACAATCATCCAGTGGTCAATATCTCCTGGAACGATGCCCAGGCTTTTATTCAATGGCTGAACAAAACAACGGGTAAACAATTTACCTTGCCATCGGAGGCCCAGTGGGAATATGCCTGCCGGGGAGGCACGGATACCATCCGTTTTTGGGGGGATGGCGAAAAAGATGCCTGCCGATATGCCAATGCAGCAGATACAGGAAGCAACTGGTCAGCAGGTGCCTTTGCCTGTGACGATGGGTATTTCTTCACAGCCCCTGTGGGCAATTATCAATCAAATGGGTTTGGACTCAATGACATGTTGGGTAATGTATGGGAATGGTGCCAGGACATATATGCAAAAGATGCATATAAAAACCATGACCGTGAGAATCCCATATATGCACAGGGCGGGTCCGACCGGGTGTTCCGTGGCGGTAGCTGGGGCAACAGGCCAGCCAACGTTCGCTGCGCCTTTCGCGGCAGGAACACCCCGGGCGATCGGGGCAGCTACTTGGGCTTTCGTTTGCTCAGGACCCATTAATTTTTTGCTTTTTTACCTTTTTACCTTTTGCAAAAAAGTCCCTGGATTAGAAATAAAACGAAACCGATGTTTGTGCCCAAAGCATTAAAGAAAACAGCTCATATCAAAATCTTTGAATTAAGCGATTCCTTGGCCCTGCGAGGAGCCGTTTCATGATTTTTGGAAAGCCCTGGTTTTTTGGAGGGCTCCAAAATCATAGAAACGGCCAGCTCCTGGCCCGCGACATTTTTTAATAGGGGACAGACCACGTTTTTCCTTGAACCATTCCAGCCTGTACTGGATTAAGGAACCAGTCTTAAATAATTTGCCCTTTTCAGAACACTCCACCGTTGAAGGATAGTGTTCCCAACTTTTTAAAAGGGTATGTTATTTCAGACTCATTCCTAATCTCGATATAGCGTTGACAAATAAGTAGATGATTCTCTTGTTGAATTAAACGTGGTCTGTCCCCTATTTACATTGACGGACTATACAAAAGGTCTTAGTATGTACGTATGCAATACATGCTAAGTACGTATTACTTTATGGAGGTAAACATGAAAACTGTCACTCCAACAGAACTGAGAAGCAACATTTATCAATTGTTAGATGACGTACTCAAAAGTGGCTTGCCCTTGGAGATCAATAGAGGAGGTAAATTGCTTCGGGTTGTCCCTGTCGCAAAAAGTAATAAATTAGCAAAT
>CAYSSE010000016.1:0-33067 GCA_964433355.1 uncultured Desulfocicer sp. | reverse complement strand
AATGTTTTTCAATATTTGTCTGAATCACCCCGGCACCCCGATCCACTATCTCCTGGCTGATGTCGTAAAGATTTACATACAATCCTGAAAATAGTGCTGCCTGGGCGATACCATGCCCCATTGTCCCTGATCCCAACACGGTAATGTGTTTAATTTCCATTGTTCATTTTTCCTTTTTCAGCGAATTGTTCTTTAATATACGTTCCTCTCTGTTTCATGCAGGTTAGCGTATAATCCAGCCTACCCACATAAAACTGCAAGGAACCCAAAATATAGAATATAGATAAAAACGATTCTACGCTTGATGAATTATGACAAATAAGTATCTATTCAAGGGGTCGATTCTGGCGCATGGGTTGTAATTACGCTTACATGCTGCTTTTTAGATAAATGATTTGTCCTCGAATAAATTATTATTTTGAGCTCTATTCATTGATAGCAACATATCAAATGCCTGTCAAGGCTTTTTTCCCAAGTATTCTTTATTAAGAAATAGCGATTAATTACTATATGTTTTCATATAGATACACTCAATAATCCATCTGAAAGGTAGCCACTTAAAAAAATAACCATTTCATGTAGCCAATGCGTGTGTATTCAGAATAAAATAGCGATAACATACTAATTTTATATTTTTTTATAGATATGTAGATTCAAAAAACGCCACGTAAGGCCCTCCATAAACAGATGGGTTCACCCAACCATCTACACGCTTAAAAGCACCAGAATACACGCCCCCTTCCCCAAAACAACAAATACAGGGGAAAAATAACAAAAAAGTTGACAACTCCAAATGAATATGGTTCATTTGAAATAAAATATCAAATCATTTTTAAAAACGTATCCAAACACCTGGAATGCTTCAACCGTCATGGTGTTACAATCATAGGAGGCGTCGCCCCTGCTTTTCAAGATATCCTTGCTGCTCCCGACCTGGATACATATAACTTCAGCCGCCTTAAACGTATTACCAGTGGCGGAGCAAGTTTTCCTGTGGCACTTTACCAGCAACTAAAGGAAAAGTTTCAGGTTCCCATTCTTGAAATGTACGGTATGACGGAAAATGCAGCCACCTTGACATCAAATCCCCTCCACTTGCAAAAACCCGAATCTGTGGGCTGTGCCTTGGATGGTATGTCCGTTCGGGTAGTAAACAACTGTGGACGGCAGCTGCCTCCTGAGAAATAGGTGAAATTGTTGCAAAAGAAAGCGGAATCATGAAGGGATATTACAACTGGCAGGAGTTAACAGATTCCGCGCTCAAGGATGGATGGTACCATACAGGAGATCTTGGTAAACTTGATGGGGATGGATTTCTTTATGTAGTGGGTAGTAATTATAAATTACGTATAGGAGAAAAATATGTCAATTCCAACAAAAACAAATCACCCCGTCATCATAACATTCCGTGGGAATATACAGTGGAAAAAAACCACTGAAGGCCTGGGAACGTGAATCCCAAGAGAGTATCGAAAACAAGATAAAAGCCCTGAAGAGCCCTGTTCTATGCGAAAAGCCCAACGGACCGGCAACAGTGGAGACCTATACGGTTCTTCATAATTCGCCTTATATGGTTCTTCAGGATACATTTGACGGCATCTTCGTGCCCATTATCATCGCCCGGCTGGACTCTGGCCAGCGGTGTTTTGCGACTACAAAAAAACGTCAGCGCTTTTAGAGCTGATGGAAAACCAGGAATTCATCGGGTATCGCGGATATGTCTCTGCCAGGGATGAAGGGCCAAATATTTTCAGAGAACTTTAATACCGCCTTAGGATCAAAAGCACGGGATTTTCGGAAGAACCTTCTTTAAACTCAAGCTTTTCGATCTTCACAATAAAAAGTACGCGTTAACCGGAAGAACCTTATTTATTTTTGACTGCCATGGGGTAGTATGCATTGATTGTAAATCAGTGACAACAATAATTTCAGTATTTTTATCAATCAGGGAAAAAAATGACATACAAGACCATTAAATACAAAGTGGAAGAAAATCTGGGTATTTTGACCTTGAATCGACCGGCCATGGTCAATGCCATCAATCGGCAGTTGACCGAAGAACTCATCGATTTCTGGCAGCATCGGCAAACGGATCACTCGGTAAAGGTGATTCTGCTCCGGGGTGAAGGAGATCGCGGTTTCTGCTCAGGGCTTGATTTAAAGGATATCCAGGCCATGTATCAAGCAGATAAGGAGATGGCTCAGTCCCCGGTGGGTGTCTATCAGTTCCAGCGGCGTCTGTCGCTGATGTTTCGGCTCATGCGGACGGCTCCCCAGCCCATTATCGCTGCAGTCCATGGGGCGGCCATTGGCGGGGGACTCTCCTTGGCATACACCTCGGATATTCGGTTATCCAGTGATGATGTCGTGTTTCGAGCCCAGTTCATTAATCTCGGAGTTGGCGGGGCCGACATGGGCAGCAGTTATTTTCTATGGCGTATCGTGGGATGGGGCAAAGCCGTTGAGATGTGTCTGACTGGAAACAAGGTCGGTGCCAATGAGGCCCTGCAAATCGGTTTAGTTAACCATGTTTACCCCCGGGAAGAATTGATGCCCGCCGCAAAAAAGATGGCCACGGCCATGGCTCAAAAAAGCGCTTTGGCCCTGCAAATGACCAAGGAGGCCTTTAACATGTCCTTGAACGGCATGAACTATGAATATATGGTGAGCATGGAGGACCGAAACCAGACGATTCTGAACCTGGCCATGACCGGCGGTATTGAGACAACGTTGCAAAAGTAGTCTACCTTTCCACAAAGACAAAGTCATTTTCGAGTAAACACCCACATTTAATCGAAAGCACCCTTTTTGCCGTTTATCAATGGGGCAAAAAGGGAGACAATGTTGCACATCCCAATTTCGGTGAAAATTAATGATGGTGGGATCAGCCATTTTTACCCATAAAAAAGGAAATTATTAACAATAATGCACGAGCTTCCGGTCATTCAAAAAGTGTTGGATATTTGCTTAAAACATGCTACGGCCAACGCGGCTCAAAAAATCATTTCCATTGAACTCAAGGTGGGAGGATTAAGTGATCTTGAACCGAAATGGATGCAGCGGTATTTTGATTTTCTTAGTAAAGACACCATTGCCCAAGGCTGCAAATTAAAAATCAATAAAACACCAGTTATGTTTAAATGCCAGTCCTGTGCAAAAACGTTTCAAGTTGATATGAACAAAACAGAAACGATTGCATGTCCCGGATGCCAGAGTGAGGATATCTCCCTTGAATCGGGTAACGGCTACCACATTGGAAATATGGAGGTTCTATGAAAGAAGACGTAAGGCTTATTGAAGTCAAAGAGGATATTCTTGCAGACAATGAAAAACTTGCAAACCAGATTCGCTCCGAGTTCAATCAGGCAAAGACCTTGCTGCTCAATTTGATGTCTTCACCGGGTGCGGGAAAAACCACCTTGATACTAAAAACCATTGAAATGTTGAAGCAGGATTTGAAAATCGGTGTCATTGAAGCAGATATTGATTCAATGGTGGATTCCCACAAGGTTGCCGCCGCGGGAAGGCCTGCCGTACAACTGAGAACCGGCGGTTTTTGTCATGTGGATGCCACCATGGTCAAATCAGGGCTTGAGCATATGGACTGGCAGAATCAGGATATTGTTTTTATTGAAAATGTGGGAAACTTGGTATGCCCCGCCGAGTTTGATACCGGTGCCAATAAAAAAGTAATGATTTTAAGTGTTCCGGAAGGCGATGACAAACCATTGAAATACCCCTTGATGTTCTCCATCTGTGACGTTCTCATTGTCAGCAAGCTTGATTATTTACCCTACTCTGATTTTGATATCGAGGCCATGCAGCAGAGGGTGAAAAAATTAAATCCGAATATTCATATTTTTGAACTTTCCTGCAAGACCGGCAAAGGAGTGGATGCCTGGATAAACTGGCTTAAAAATGAGAGTGGAGATGCCAACTCAAATATATGAACAATTGGGAGCTGTAAAACTCATCACATCCATCTCCCAAACCCCATTCTGGAAATCCGATCACGTAATGACACTGCCAAACCGGGGGGACAGCTCAATTACTCGACATCAATCCCAATACCCTGAGAAGTAAAATAAAAAAACTCAACATTCCCCCCCCGGCAGGGCAAGGCAGACCCGGATCACGGCACCGCGTAAGGAAGGATTGATAGCGGATTTGGACGGTTTGCTGTTTTCGCTTATTGGTATCGGCACGTTTGTTGCTGTATAAAAACTTAAGATTCTTTACACCGCCTGCAGGGTAAGTATAAATTATTTATACGACCGCACAGGGGGTAACCAAATTATCCTGGGAGAAAAAAATGGAAAAAAGTCCTTATGTCCGATTGATTGAACGTATGAATCTGAATGTGGTAAAACACGCGCCAACCCCGGCCATGCTGGAACTTATGAATACACTTTTCACAAAAGATCAGGCCGGATTGATTGGTGATTTCCCACTGGGTGCGTATACGGCAACGGCCTTGGCCACGACATTGGATCGAGATGAGGATGAACTTGCCGGAATGCTGGCGCAAATGTCCAAGGATGGCTTGATCTTTGAAGCAAAAATCGATGATGGCCAAGGTGAATATTCAGTCCTGCCCTTTGAGCCGGGTTTCATGGAAATGCAGTTGCTTAAAGGCAACGAGGATGAACGCACGAAAAAGTTTGCTGTGTTGGCCAGGCAAGCCTCTATGCAGGAAGCCGAATTGATGAAAGAGGTTTTACAGGACCCGGAAATGGCAAAACAGTTATTCTCACCGCCGCTGAGTCGTATCATCGCCATTGAACAAGAGGTTGAAGGGGACAAGGAAATCGCCAGTACTGAACGGGTCAGTCAGATTGTTGAAAGCGAGACCTCCTACGCTGCCGGGGAATGCGGGTGCAGGCATATTGCCAAGCTCAGTGGAAACCCCTGTAAATCCGGTTCACCAAGTAAGTGTTGCATTTGGTTCGGGAAGACAGCCGATTACTTGGTTGAAAGAGGATATGCGGATCGATTAACCCAAAAAGAAGTTTGTCAATTGCTCAAGAAATGTGAAGATGCTGGCACGGTTCACTTCACCGGCAACACGAACTCTAAGGAAAATGTGGTGCTATGCAATTGCTGCGATTGCTGCTGCGTATATCTGAAAAAACATAAAGCGCTGCGCGACATGGGATATCCGGTCACCGAGACCAGCAACTTTGTGGCTCGCGTGGATATGGATACCTGTATCGGGTGTGGCGAGTGTGTGGATTTTTGTCATTACGACGCCTTGGAAATGTCCGACGACACCTTGTCGATTAATTCATCATACTGCCTTGGGTGTGGTGTCTGCGTGTCAAAATGCCCGACCCAGAGCCTGGCCTTGGTAAGGATCTCCCATAAAAAACCGCCTGAATTAGAGAGGAGTTTTGAAGGTCCGGGCGTATAGATTTTCTGGGAAATTGATGAAACACTGAAATCATTGTTGTCACAGATTTACAATCAATGTATGACTACCCCCATGGTAGTCAAAGGTAAATAAGTTTACTGACAAAGCCGGGCTATATTCTGCACCCCAGATCAAATCCTTCATGAACCGCGTTTTTCACCATTCCCGGTGAACGGCACGATCCGATAACATGATGGGAAACGCCACTGCAGGTCAAGAGTTTTGAAAAATTTGTATCCCCCTTAAGACCGACGGCAAGAACGATGGTATCTGCAGCAATAAAGTGCTTTTGATTTCCTTGATCAGCCACCACCACCCCATCATCGGTAATGGAGGTCACCCGCGTTGAGGTGATCAGGTCCATCTTCTTTTTTATCCGGGCCATAACGCCCCATCGGGTTGTGGGCCCCATATCCTGGGCGATCTTGTCACGCATCTCCACCACTGTGACCTTTTTTCCTAATTCAGTTAAAAATTCAGCGGTTTCAACGCCGATCAATCCGCCACCAATGACCACCACACAGTTGCCCGCGGTCGCTTTACCATCCAGAATATCCAGCGCAGTCACTACACAGGTCTTGTCCACACCGGAAATGGGGGGAACCAAGGGTATGGCCCCCGTGGCCACAATCACCACATCGAAAGCCAGCGCTTCTAATGTTTCAACGGTCAATGTTTCTCCCAGACGCAGGGTCACCGGCAGGCTGGTTAATTGTGCCCGGTAGTACTCAAACACATTTTCAAGTTCCATTTTATGGGGGGGGCGGTAGGCCAAATGCACTGCCCCCCCGATCCGGTCATGCTTTTCTACCAGGGTCACCCGATGACCGCGCAATGCGCAAACCCGGGCGCACTCGGCACCGGCCGGCCCACCGCCGACCACCAGGACATTCTTTGGGGTTTTGACCGTCCCAAAGAGATTCAGGCCTTCTTTGCCCAGTTCCGGATTAAAACTGCAGGTCACTTCCACCGGGCCAGCATTGGGCATTTTACCCGTCATCAGTTCATCAAAACAATGACAGCAGGCCATGCATTTTCGAATACTCCTTTGCCGACCATCCCGGATTTTATTGACGAAATCCGGATCACACAGCAAGGCCCGGGCAAGCCCGATGAGATCGGCTTTTTCTTCCTTGAGAATCGTTGCCGCCACCAATGGATCATTGATTCGACCCACCGTAGCCACGGGGACATCCACCACGGCCTTGATCGCAGCGGCATAATCCGCAAATGCGCCCCGGGGGACAAACATGGGCAGCATGGGACGAACGGCTTCATGCCACCCGGCCCAAATGTGAAGGCGATCAGCGCCGGCAGCCGTAAGTTCTGGAGCGATCATTAGGGTGTCCGAAAGCACCCGACCTCCGGGAACATTGTCTTCGGCATCAATCTTCACGCTAATGTTAAAATCGTCTCCCACAGCCTTTCTGGTTTCCCGGATAACCGAGAGCAGGAACCGGGCCCGACTAAGGGTGTCACCCCCATAGGAATCCGTCCGACAATTGGTGACCGGAGAAAGAAACTGACTGATCAGATAACCGGAACACGCAAGGATCTCGACCCCGTCATACCCAGCCTGCCGAGCCCGGCAGGCCGCGTTGACAAAGGCGGTTACCAGGGCATCTGCTTCATCTGTAGACAGGGCACTTGGGACTTCACCGGTAAATCTCGAGGCCACTGCAGACGGGGCCACAGACTGGCAGCCGAGCAGCCGCTTCTGGGCATACCGTCCCACATGATTAATCTGGGAGATGATTTTCACCCCATGTTCTTGAACCGCTTTTACCAAGGGTTCATGGGTTTTGATGTCATTTTCGGATTCCAGACACAATTCATGGGCCAGAGAATCCTTCCCGGAAAACCGGCCCAAAGGATGGACACTGGTCTCGCCGGTGGTGATCATCCCCACCCCGCCTTTGGCCCTGGCAACATAATAGGCTTTCAGGCGTTCAAAGTCGAAATTCTGGCCCATGGGCGCCATGAACAAGCGATTTTCCACTTTTAAATTCCGCATTTCAAGAGGTTCAAATAAGATATCCAATTCAGACGTCCGCATTAAAAATTATCTCCTTGATTTAAATTTGATGGATTCGTAAAAAGTCCAAATTCATAACGGACTGTAATTATATGATATTTTTTAATATCTCACTTGCTTTTTAGCATTTTTTGACATAAATGGGTAATATTATCAATGCTTTAAAGGCAAACAAAAGGATTCGGACAAATGACCATAGTCAACTCCTACTTTTTGATCCCTGGGAATACTTGAGCCTTAAACGAAAAGTTTTTTTTGATCAGTCCTGGTCAGAGCTTTTCAGAAATGAAATTTTCCGTCAACCCCCAGTTAAGGAAGTTAAAACCAGCTTTTCAACCACCTTTTGCCCTGAATTTATAAAGGTGGTGAAAATCCATTTTTCCCACAAATCGCTTGGGATACTGGGACCTCAGCACCATCATTCATCCGGTTGACTTACAGCCCGACTCCAGTTGGATTTAATTTTTCAGTGCTTCGAGATTTTCGAACAAATCAAGGGCCTCTGGATTTTTCAATGCATCTTTATTGGTTACTTCCTGCCCGTGAATCACTTTTTTTACTGCAAGTTCAACTTTTTTCATGTTCAGAGTATAAGGAATATCAGACACGCTGATAATCTTAGCCGGGACATGTCTTGGAGATGCATTGACCCTGATATCTGCCTTGATTTTTTTCTGTAAGGCATCGGTCAATTCAACCGCTGATTTTGTCTTTACAAACAGAATTACCCTGACATCATTGTTCCAGTTCTGCCCGACAACAACACTGTCTTCAATTTCATCGAGCTGCTCCAGACGGCGGTAAATTTCAGCAGTACCGATCCTGACCCCCCCCGGATTGAGTGTGGCATCAGATCTGCCGAACATCAGAAGCCCGCCCTGTTCAGTAATTTCAATATAGTCGCCATGGGCCCAGATACCAGGAAACTCTTTGAAATAAGCGGACTGGTATTTTGAATTGTCTTCATCGTTCCAAAAATAAATCGGCATGGAAGGAAAGGGTGCCGTACAGACAAGCTCGCCCTGCTGGCCTTCCACAGGCGCACCGCTATTATCATAGGCAAACACTTTCATACCAAGCCCGCGGCATTGAATTTCACCAGAATAGACCGGACCAATCGGGTTTCCAAGGGCAAAACAGCCGTTAAGGTCTGATCCGCCTGAGATTGAGGAGAGTTGCAGATCGCTTTTAACTTCGTCATAAATAAATTCAAAATCTTCCTTGGACAAAGGAGACCCTGTAGAAAGAAGCGTTTTCATAGCACTCAGATCAAACTGCTTGCCTGGTTTAACCCCTGCATTTTTCAGCGCGGCAATATATCCGGCACTGGTGCCGAATACGGAAATTTTTTCTTCTTCCGCCATCTGCCACAGATACTCCGGACCTGGATGAAACGGGTTACCGTCGAAAAGGACCAGGGTTGCCCCGGTGGACAGAGATGCTGTCAGCCAGTTCCACATCATCCATCCACAGGTGGTAAAATAGAAAATAGTATCTTCAGGTTTAAGATCAGTGTGAAGCAGCAGTTCCTTCATCTGGTTAATCAAGATGCCCCCGGCGCCTTGCACCATACATTTGGGAAGCCCGGTGGTGCCTGAAGAATACATAATATAAAGAGGGTGGTCGAACGGGAGCTGTTCAAATTCTATATCCTGGGCATCCTCATTCTTAAAATCTTTGTAGTGCACTGCATTGGGCAGAGAATGGATATCTGGTTCTTCGTTGACATAAGGAATAAAAACAACCTTTTCAATGGACGGCACAGCATCGATGATCCCGGCAATTTTATCCATGTTATCAATGGACTTTCCTTTGAAAAAATACCCGTCCGTGGTAAAAAGTACCCGTGGTTTCGTCTGCCCGAACCTGTCAAGCACTCCCTTTATACCGAAATCCGGGGAACAGGATGACCATGTTGCCCCCAAACTTGTCGCGGCCAACATGGCAATAATGGTCTCCGGCATATTGGGTATATACCCGACCACACGGTCACCGGGTTTTATTCCAAGCTCTTTAAGTGATGCTGCAACGCTTGCGGTTTCCTTGTAGAGTTCATTATACGTAAGCGTTCGCCTTACTTTGTCCTCACCCCTGAAGATAAGTGCGGTGGAATCGTTCCTGTATTTCAAAAGGTTCTCGGCAAAATTAAGCCGGGCCCCCTCAAACCATTTTGCCCCAGGCATTTTTTCAGGATCGTCAATCACCTGATCGTATTTTTTAGAGGCTTTAATATCTGCGAAATCCCACATCTGAGCCCAGAACGCTCCAATGTTTTCCGTGGACCACTGGTATAAGCTATCATAATCAGAAAAATCTTTTCCATGGGCCTGGTTAACCGATTGTATGAATGTGACCATGTTTGATTTTTTTATTCTTTTTTCCGATGGTTTCCATAAACATTTAGCCATGGTTATTCTCCTTTACTTGGGCTTACTTAAGATTAACTTTATTCAACAAACAGACGTGCCGTGGCATCTACAATTTGTCGACGACGTTTCCGAACGAGTTCTCTGGTTTTAATCTGAGTGGAAACGCCTTTAGCTTTGACATTGACATTCAAGATATTAATTTCATAACGCATTGCCAGCTATCACTTGGAGAAAAACATTTAACAGTATTTATGAACTTGATTCTAACATCAAGCACTTTGGGGTGGGCTCTGACTTCTGAATCCTCCCCAGTTTATTCCCAGCCAGGCCCCAAAAATAGTACTAATGATGACAATAGCTATCTTGAAAGAGATCGCAATGCCAACTGTAAGCCCCGGAACATTTCCAAGAGACAGAATACCCCAGTACAAAAAAACGACGACTGCACCGCCAACAAAAATTAGTCCGAAAACTTTTTTACAGGACAGATGGATGAACCCCTCTGCTGAAATTCGATGCAACCGGACATCCCCTCGGACCAGCCAGTTGGAAAACATCCACTGAACCAGTGCCAGAATTATGAAAACAATGAACGCATCAGGTAAAAGAGCATGCAGAGGAACATAGTTCACACCGGCCTTCACAGTCTCAAAAAAGAAGGCACGATTGGCAATACACCCGTTAATATATCCCTGCAAAATGATAAACGGTATGGCATGCTCCACAAGCAGATATCCAGCCAGGGGACGTTTTTTTTCGGCGCATCCTCTTCCCTTACTCATGGCTCCAGCAAAGGCAATTAGATCTTCAGAGAGATATTTTTTCAACAGTAAAGTGGTGTTGACAATATTGATCACCAGCACAACCAGCACAATAATAACCGGAGCTGGCTGCCATTTAAAAAGATACATAACCGCCACAAGCAAGAACATCGAACCAAATCCATACAACAGGGCCCGGGGAAGAATACGTGACCACACATTAAGCAAAGGTTCGCTGGCGACTCTCTCTTCATCGGGTTTTAATTCCCACTTTCCTGCCACCAGCTCCGCGCGTTTATTTATAAAGGGAGCATAGGTTTGAACAACCGTAAAATATGGGATCATGCAGACCACATAACCAATATATGTGCCAATCCCCCTGACATCACCAAAAGAACCAAATGCCAGTCCCCAGCTGCAAAGGGCAATAATGCACATCACAATAACATTTCCCACAAGCTCTTTATTTATGGTCTGTGCCAGACTTTGTACTTCATCGATTTTCTTTTTTTTTCGTTTCATTTGTTTCCTCACATTACGTTAAATTGAACAATATTCAAAAAAATAATCCCCCAACACTTTTCATCAAATTCTAATCTCAAAGTTTCCTAAATATATCAAAAACGCCCACAATCCCCAAGCGGAACCGCATACAAGCAATTGCTTTAAAAGGTAGAAATCAGCATTCTCGAGAATTTCGCACTTTTGACCCTGGGAAAACGACTATTAAAACCAAGCAGAAAGCTGGCCTCAACTCATTCTGACTGATGACACAACGCATTAAACCGCTACTATTCCATATCTATAATTGAATGAAATTGAGTATAATTCAAACAAACATTCGCTGTCAAGAAAAATCTTCAGACACATCTTCAATATTTAATGTATTGCCTAAGACACAACATATGCCATTAATATATATAAAATACACATATATAGTACTTATTATATTGATTCAACCCCCTCATCGAGTATTTTTGACAAAGACATTATTATTTTCTATTGACATTTTAACATGAATAGTATTCATTGAAATATAAATGCAAATATAAATACCAATCAAAACAAAGGAGCATGTGCCATGAAAAAAGACGATGTCGTAATAGTCAGTGCCGTCAGAACCCCGTTTGGACGATTCGATGGTGTACTGAAATCCATGGACAGTATTGAACTGGGCGTAAAAGTGCTAAAAGAAGTGGTTAGCCGGGTCAACGTATCACCTGACAAAGTGGATGAAATCTATTACGGCACCTGTATTCCAGCGGAATATGCCATTTACACCAATGTACCAGCAAGACAAATCAGTCTACTGGCAGGTTTTCCCGAAGACAGTATTTCCATGACCATTGACCGGGCATGCTGTTCATCAATGTCAGCCCTTCGGCTGGGATATCGTGCCATCAAATCGGGGGATGCCCATGCAGTCATCGCCTGCGGGGCTGAGAATATGGGTAATGTTCCTTTTATAGCCAGCGCAGCCAAGGCCCGCTGGGGAAATCGCATCGGCCCCATTGAGCTGGAAGACGTGCTGTTTGAACTGGGATACAGCAGAAAGGGATTTGCACCGGTGGCCACCGATGCCGGTCATGTAGCATTGGAATACGATGTCAGCAGAGAACTTCAGGATGAATGGGCGGCAAGCAGCCATGCCAGATGGTTTAAGGCCTTTGAAGAAGGAAAGTATAAGGTGGGTGAAGAGCTTATGACCGTTGAAGTTCCCCAGAAAAAGGGTGATCCCGTTGTCATGGACCGCGATGAATCTCCCAGGGCCAATGTGTCCAAAGAAAAAATGGCAAAATTAAAAACAGTATACGGCAGCCCAACTATCACACCAGCCAATGCTCCGGGTCTCAATTCCGGTGCTTCAGCCATGTTGATTATGAGCCGTGAAAGGGCTGAAGAGCTGAATCTTAAAGTAATGGCAACCATTGAGGCATGTCAGCCCGCTGCCGGTTCACCCAAATACATGGCATGTGTACCAGCCCAGGCTATTGAAAAAATGCTCTCATCAAAAAACATGAATATTAACGATATCGACAACATTGAGATTAATGAAGCATTTGCCGCTGTCACTCTGGTTTCCCTGAAGATGCTGGCAGAAAATGATCCGGACAGATTTAAGGCACTGCAGGAAAAAACCAACGTCAACGGTGGCGCCATTGCCATTGGACATCCAGTTGGTGCCAGTGGTGCACGAATTACAATGACCCTGATGTACGAATTGATGCGAAAAGGGGGTGGCACCGGCGTTGCTGCCATCTGTGGCGGGCTCTCCCAAGGCGAGGCACTTTTAATTAAGGTTTAAATTGATCATAATCCGTATGATTTAATGAAAACACGGCATCAGTCATACCATATCAAAAATAATTTACACTTTTTCTGAGAGCACCTAAAAAATGGGATTATTACTTGATCAAGTGTAAACTGTCAGATCCATCTTCCACAACGAACAGCGGGGCGAAGAATATGATACTTAAAGCAACCGGAAAAATAAATAACACCGTTTCAGCTGCCGGGCATTATATATACCCGGGCTACATGATCAAAGGGAAGAAAAAGAACCTGATGATCGAGGCTGGCATAAATATTTTAGGCCCTTCCTATTTAAAGGATTTAAATAGGTTCTTTAATAATGGAGATGAGCTTGACTATATTCTGGTTACACAATCCCATTATGATCACCTGGGAGCACTGTCTTTCCTGAAACGCGCACTGCCCCACGTAAAAACCGGAGCGGCTCCCCGTGTGGGAAAACTGATGCAGAAACCATCGGTCATTAAAACCATGAATTTTTTGAGTGACCAGCTGGGTGATTATTTTAAAGATGAAATCCCGGTCACTGAAGACAACATTCAAATTACTCCCATGGCCTTTGACATGGCACTTAAAGAAGGGGACGTAATTGAGCTTGGTGGGATCAGTTGTCATGTATACGAAACCCCAGGGCACACCCGGGATCACCTTTCGTTTTTTATTCCGGAGCTTTCCATGCTTTTCCCCGGGGAGGCACTTGGAAACCCTGCCGGTGACGGCACTGAAGTAAAGGTTGAATTTGTTACCTCCTATTCCGATTACATGGCATCCATAGAAAAACTTGTGCAACTGAATCCTGATATCATCGCAATGTCCCACATGTACGTTTATACTGAAGAAGATGCACACAAGCATATGGATCGTACTATCCTTGCTACCCGAGCCTATCGGCAATTGATTGAAATTTATCTGGATCAGGCCCAGGGAGAAATAAAGGATGCAGTGGACCTGATGGTCAAAGTAGAATATGACCAGAAGGGCGAAATACTCATGGAGCGCAATGCCTACATTGCAAACCTCAATGCCCAGGTTGCCGCCGTTCATGCTGCCGGACAAAACTGCTGACAACAGGAAAAAAACACGCAGCCCAAACCATTGTAATGCCCGGCATGATTTAAACTTCAGCCATCTTGGAAAGGCTGATTCTGGAGGTGTTTTGAAAGCAGATCTGCACATTCATACCCAACGGTTTTCTGGATGCAGCATCATTGAACCGGAAGAAGCCTTAAGAAGAGCCGCTGAGCTGGGTCTTGGCATGATTGCTCTCACTGAACATGGGATCCGCTGGCCAGATGACGAGCTATACCGACTTATCAAAAAAAGCGATGTGAAGGATCTTGTGGTCATTCCGGGACAAGAGGCGGCCTGTTATTCACTGCGGGGAGAATTTCAAGGAGAATTCTTAGTATTTGGGTATCCTGAAAGCCTTGGGTCAAACAAGACGGCACCTCAGTTGATTGAAATGGTCCACTCCCGAAACGGTGTGGTTGTGGCTGCCCACCCTTTTAAAAAAAAGAAGAGGGGTGAAGGATATTACGGTTGCGGCAATGACATTTACGATCTTGATGTGGATGGTCTGGAGATCATACACCCTTCCTACGAAAAAAAATCTATGTTGCTTGCACGACAGGTAATGGAAAAAAAGAATATTGCTGGTCTCGGGTGCAGTGATGCTCATGTCCTTTCGGATATAGGTCGCTGCTGGTCAGAACTGGATAACAGCATCCACGACGAAAAATCCCTTTGCCAGACAATCAGAGCCTGCCGGGTTGAAGCCATGGGGTGGAATGATTCATGTTGATTACCGCATCATTGGATGCAGCTGACCCTCTTCCAACAAAAATAGTAATTTTTTCCGACTCTCACGGCAACAGCAAGGGCATAAAAAAGGCGTTAACATCAGCAGGTAGCAAGGTATCTCACATACTCCACTTGGGTGACGGTCTTGTTGATGGAAAGTTAATTGCCGAATCTTGCAGCATACCATTTACTGGGGTTCGTGGAAACGAGGATTATGGTGATGAAACGCCTGAAATTATTCATCTGGAATCCAATGGCTGGAAGATCATGCTGCTCCATGGACACCAACTGGATATCAATGCTTATCAGGCCCAATCAGAATGGGAACAACAGATACAAACTCTGGCAGATACCGCCAGGGAGGCCGGTGCAAGCTGCCTGCTCTTTGGCCACACCCATCATTGGTATTTGAACAATAAAAACGGCATTTTGATATGCAACCCGGGTAGCCAATACATCGGTTCACAAAAGCCCCATACATTTGCGATTCTACGCACCACCAAAGATTACCTGAATATTGACATTCTTGAAGAATTTGGTACCAATCAATGGAGGGTCAAATCAAAATCGGGCATATCAATATAATCTACACCTCAAATCAAGCAACCTCTTTGAAAACGCACCTGCTTAAACACACGACACTGTGACCACTCTTCCTCAAAGAACATGATTCATCACTGAAACAAGATGGTTTATATTTAACACCTCACTACTCACAAAATAAAAGTATCTGATTTTATATTGATTTTTCTTGATACACATTAAGAAACATGCGATAATTATATAAATATAAACGATAAGGATAAATTACAATAAAGGTTAAAATAAATTTCCTTCAACCATTATTGATGGTCTCGGAAAAAGTCCGAGGCGCATCTTTTCATCACAACATATTGTGGTCAAGCAACCCGCTGAACCCTGGTATGATGTACCGAGAATTTTATGGGCCGACTTTTTACAGGTCCATCATTATTGAAACAATTAATAATTATCCTAATTAAACTTATTATGGATAAATGGAAACATATATGAACGAAACAAGATTAAGGATATTGGAAGCTGCAGAGGAGTTACTGTCCCAAAAGGGAGCAGCAAAAACCACCATTGCCGAAATTGCAAGAAAGGCCAATGTTGTTGATTCCCATGCGTATCAATATTTTAAAAGCAAAAAAGGACTTGTCTTCAGTGTAGCACAGAAGCGGATGACCGCCTCCCTCATCCTTCTCAAAGAGCAACTTGAAGGAATCCTGGACCCCAAGTCTCAACTGAGCAAATTCATTTGGTATGGCCTGAATTACAATGATAATCATCAGGATTACGTGCGTAATCTGGTGTTTGATTACCGAGCCAATCCTGAATTTTATACAACTCCGGCCTATGCACTGATTCGTGAACATGCTTCAATCTGTAAAAAAATTCTTGAACGGGGTGTCCTGAACGGTGATTTTTCTAACACTGTGGATCTCAGTCTTATCCGAGACATCATTTACGGCACACTGGATACCGAGGCAATCACCTGCGTACTCACCGGTGAAATTGATAAAAGCGTCAATGACTGGGAGAATATTCTCTCCATACTTCTCAGCATGATTGATAATGAAGCTATCCCTCAAAACCTTTCTGATAAACGCCTGAGAATCATAGAAACGGCTGAATCCGTATTTTCACAATTCGGATTTAACAATGCCAAAATTTCTGAAATTGCTAAACAGGCAGGCGTTGCTGAAGGCTCCATCTATGACTATTTCAAAAACAAAGAGGATCTTCTTCTCTCCATCTCAAAATTCAGACTGGAACAGCTGAACATTACCTTAAAAGAGTCTTTCCATATCAAAACGCCAGTCGAAAAACTCCGCCGTTTTATGCGACTTCATTTTTCAATTTTCACAAAGAACAGAAATTATCTAAGGGTATTTGTATTGGACACGCTTTTAAATAGGAACTTTTACAATTCCGATGCATATGACAACTATAAAAATTATAAGGACAGCTTTATTGAAATCATCGAAGATGGCAAAAAACAAGGTGTTTTTCGTAAAGATCTGAATTCAAGGGTTTTTAAAAACATGTTTTTCGGCACGTTTCTTCACCTGTCACTGCGCTGGATAATTTTTAGCGACGGCCCTTTTGACAAAATGTACGAAATAGACACCGTACTTGACCTATTCACCAAGGCTGCCCTGACACCTGATAGCGTTCCTGTATCATAATGGCAGGCAAAAGTTGTTTACTCCTTTTTCTCCATAACTTAAAACGCCACCATTGTGGCACAGATGGACCCGTTGAATCACGTACGGTTCAATAACGGCACCCAGCTTTGGACAACGCGGCATTATTTATATGAGTTTCGTTCAAAATTTTGGAATTATTATAATTCCATTTTTTATTATGGTAGAGGCTTCTACAATGGTAATTTTTTATAAATATGCCGATAGTAGAGTTCTCGGCGGCATTGGCATTCTCCCGTTTAAATATTTGTTATGTCTGTACCCGGCATGGCCGTATATACAAAAGGTTGAACAGCCCCACAACAGATACCTATTTTTCCTGCATACACGACCAACCACACACAAAAATGAACTACATTATCTTACGACACCGTCAACAACCCCTGAGCTAAAAACTCCGGGGTTGCCTTGCCGGTTTTTTATCAAACAAAACATCTGTATTTCATTTTTCGAATCAAGCAAAGTAAAAGGCGTACTTATGGGTATTAAAGAAAGAAAATTGAGAGAAAAAAAAGAAAGATATGACATGATAATGGCCGCAGCAAAAAAGGTGTTTTTATCCAAAGGGTTTTTCCGGACTACGGTTGAACAGATTGCCAATGAAGCTGAAATAAGCCCAGGGACACTGTATCTTTATTTTAATAATAAAGAGGAGCTGCATACCCTGCTTTCCGTTGAGATACTGAAGAGCCTGACAAGAGAAATTGTAGAGGTGAATCGTCAGCAGTTCTCCCCTGAAGAAAAACTTTACAATTTAAAAAAGATTTTTATCAAAACCTATGAATCAGATCCCATGTTGCTGATCAACCTATTTCATATGCAGTCCGGCGATTCATTGAAAAATATTTCAGAAAAAATTATCAATGATATTAAAAAAACTTCTTCCCGATCCCTTGGTGTTATGGCATCCATAATCGAGGAGGGTATTAACAACGGTGTTTTTATTGAAAGACATCCCGTTGCCGTTGCAGATATTATCTGGTCTACTTACTCGGGAGTTGTTCTCTGGGTAAACAGCAAACACCTATTAAACAATGAGAAAAATTTTGTAAAACAGACCTTGAACACCGCCTTTGAGATCATCGTCAAGGGATTAAAACATTGAAGATGAGCTAAATCTGAATAAAAGACTTCATCTCACCCCCGGTAACGATCACTACTCTGATTTTCGGGCAAAACGCAGGGCATTAATTTGCCCTTTCAATGCCCGAAGCATGTCAAATTAACGGAATTATTCATCCTGGAGTGGTTGATTGTCAAAATAGCGACAACCATCCCTTTCTTGGGAAAAAAGCGCATTATCGTCGTTTATTATTTTTTTCTTCTGATAATTCGCACTGACATATTAGACATTTAAAATAAATATGCCAATATTATTTGTCTTTCAATTCGCCTCCCGTCATGTATCAATAGTCATATAAATGTCAAAATACAACACCGGCATCTTCATATCCCAGAATAATTTTTTGTTTCGAAGGGACGATTCTGGAAGGGGTAAGGGCCATAACGGCTGCATCATCATTTATTTGCCCCACAGATGCCTGTATGGAGAGCAGTTTTTCCGGAATATCCTCCACCGCTGCGGCATTGCAGCAGGATCGGCTTGTATGTGGGAAATCACTGGAAAACTTACGATTCATTATTGTAATACCGTCGGTAACCCACAAAAGAATACTCTGATCTGTAAATTGAAACCGGTCTAGTTGAAATAAATGATCGGTTCTTCCCACCATCCAGAAGTTGTTTCGGGTGATGCGCCGAATCACTCCTGCAGCAGGAAGATATTCATACAAATCACTGTCTCCAGTATGAAGAATCACACCCCACGGACCTTCCCGAGATGCCATCAGTTTTAGACCTGTCAGAGTACTTCCGACTCTGCCTTTCAATAAGGAAAGCAGTTGTGTTGATTCACATCGAATTTTTTCCATCACATTCCTGGAACATTCGTCTATTTCTTCATTGGAAAATTCATTATATTTCCAACATAAAAACAGTGAATCAAACGCCATAAGAACCGTCACGGCAGTACCAGGATAACGATCAGCCCCATCGGCAACGGCAAAAAAGCCTGTCTGAAAATTGAGCAAAACGGCATCCTGGCAACGGGAATGGTGACTGGATCCCTGAATAGATGCCCCGCCTACCCCCGGAAATTTATACCTGTTATCAGTAATCTTGATACCCAATGCCATGCTCCCGTTTCAATGAGCCCCCTTGTTTGCTGTAGGATAAGAAATTAGGGATTAATCAAACCTGAAATTTAAAAATTCAAATTTGATTCAACTTTCGTCGTTTTTGGCAATGATGAAAAGAACCAGATCTCCATGGTGAGTTCTATTCAACGATATCAAAATACTTGATATCGTTAATGTGCCCTTCCATCTCATCTTTTTCCTTGAACACTGCTTTAACCGACATACCCACCTTTATTTTATCAAGATCAGTTTCATTGATAATATGTGAAAAGATATTGTCGGCCCCCTCTATCTGGATGTATCCGTAGGTATAGGGAATGGGTCGCTGGGCTCCGGTATTGGGATCATTAAATGGATAATTCACAATGGAAAAAGCTGTTATTTTTCCCCTGTTGGGCAGGGGCACAAGTTCATCAAGCTCTTTAAAACAAGGACCGCATACCCGTCTGGGTGGCACGTAAACCTTGTTGCATTCCGGGCACCGAATACCGATAAATCGACTTTTCTCTTTTATCTCCTGAAAAAAACGGCTGCCATATCTGCCAATGGACCATTCATAGGGCATTGGCGTTTCCATTTTCACCGTCAGTCGTTGATTCTCAACGGTTTTGTTTGTCATTTACTCAATCTCCTCATATGGTTTACGGTCGATCCCCACTTAAAATGACCACGTCGGACCAGAAACAGCCGCCAAAACCGGTGGCCAATGCAAGGTTGGCATCGGGCACCTGTCGCTTATCTCCTTTTCCCATGATCTGAATGGCAGCCTCTGCCACCCGTAAAAGAGCAGTTGCCCCAATGCAGTTGGTGCTGATGACTCCCCCTGATGGGTTGACGGGAATTTTACCATCCATTTCCGTATGACCGTCACCCACAAACCGGGCACCCTCACCTGGTCCACAGAAACCCAACGCTTCGATATATTTTAATCCGGCATAGGTATAGGGCAGATATAACTCTGCAACATCCAGCTCCTCAGACGGATTTTTAATGCCCACACGTTCATATGCTTCCGAAGAGGCACGTTGCAGAGACACAAGCCCCTCATTATAATTGGTAGAATCACCAAACCAGGTGTAGGTATGACGCACCGAACTTGCAATAAACCAGGCCGGTTTCGGGGTAATTTTCTGTGCCACGCCATCGGCTGCCAGCACCACGGCACAGGCACCATCACTGCGGGGACACACATCTCCAAGCTTGATGGGATAGGCAAGCATGGGAGAATTCATTACATCTTCCAGGGACATGGGCCGTCTCAAATGGGCGTGGGGATTGTTCATGGCATTTTTTCGATCTCTCACCGCCACCCGTGCAGCATCTTCCTGGGTTGCTCCGTATTGTTCCATGTAGGCACTTGCTTCCGAGGCAAGACTTGGGATGGCACCGGAATAGGAAAATCGATCCCACACCGGATCACTACAGGTCACAATGGCCGAAGTGGTATCACTTTCAGAATTTTTTTCCCAACCGATGGCAAGGACCTTGTCAAACATCCCGGAAGCCACATAGTAATAGGCCCCGATGGCAAGGGACGCGCCGGTGGTGCCACCTGTGGAAATTTTAATAATCGGCTTCATTACACCACCAGAGCCTTCCACTGACCATGTATCTACATAATTTATCGATTCAAAATGATCCATATTGCCAATGATAATGGCATCAATATCTTTGATGGATAGTTCACAGTCTTTAAGGGCCCGGGTCACAGCTTCATGGATCATCTCTCGCTGACTCACATCCGGTCGGTGACTTTTATGATCGGTCTGCCCCGTGCCAACAATCGCAACTCTTTGTGCCATGTTTAACCTCTCATTTCTTTGCTTAAGATCCACACACAATGGCTCTGTCCGCAGGGACCATTGATCCCATGGGCCAACCCTGTTTTTGCACCCTTTACCTGACGGGCACCGGCCGTTCCCCGGAGCTGCTCAACCACTTCCACAATCCTTGCGAGGCCTGCAACCAGTACCGCATGGGCAGACAACACCCCGCCGGACGGATTCACAGGAAGGGTTCCATCCATGGCGGTGATGCCATCGAGTAGAAGCTGAGCACCTTTTCCAGGTGCACAAAATCCCATTCCCTCCAGCCAGAGCGGTTCCATATAGGAAAAGGCATCGTACAATTCCACTACATCAATACCCCCCATGGGCTCATCAATGCCGGCCATTGCAAAGGCTTTTTCAGCTGCCTCTCGAAGGGCCCGGGGATCGGCAAGATCCCTGTCTCCCAAAAGATATTCATCGGCACAATGGGCAAAGCCTTTGATCCACACCGGTGGTTTTTTTGCCTTTTTAGCCTGTTCTTCATCGGCAATGATTATGGCGGCAGCCCCATCACTCACCGGGCTGCAGTCCAGTTTCTTCAATGGGTCCGAGATCATTTCTGAGTCCATCACATCCCCCAGGGTCAGATCCAGGGGGAGTTGGGCATGGGGATTGTTCATTGCATTTGCATGATTTTTTACGGATACCGCAGCCAGTTCTTCCTCGGTGATGCCATATTTGTGCATGTATGCATTGGCCTGGATGGCGGATGACGTAATGCCTTCTATCCCCAGATGTCGCTGGTAAATGGGATCAAACATAGCGTTGGTTACGGTTTTAATATCCCCTTCGCTTCCTTTGGAATGGGCCACCACAAGCGTGGTTCCCGCCCCCCCCAGAACCCGCATGGCACCATAAAATGCCCCAAAGGTTCCATCTCCTTCAACGGTAGAAATATTTTTATCATAGGCACCGGCGGCATCTCCCACAGCCATACCTGATATGGTACGACCATCTAAGAAATCATTGGAGACCGTCACCACACTGTCAATATCGTTGATGGTCAACCCGGCATCATCCAGGGCTGCGGTGGTCATTTCATAGACCAGATCAAGGTAGGTTTTATCCTTTTTTCTTCGTTCGTATTTGGTTTGTGCAATACCAACGATGGCAATATTATCCATTCCGATTCTCCATTGCAGGGTTAAATGATTTGAAAATTCTCGATATCCAGAATATGACCTGTCCGTTGAGATTTTTCCTTAAATCGCGCTTTGACCCTCACACCGTTGGTCAACTTATCCAAATCTTCAGTAATCAGGTGAAGCAACCCCACATCCGCACCGTCAAGTTGAATCAAAGCATAGGCAAAGGGGCCTTTCACCGGGTGCATGGGATGATCAAATCGAACGATGGTGTATGCCGTGACCATACCCTCTGTCCCGACTTCAACCCATTGATCCAGACTTGAAAAACATCTGCCACAGTTTTTTTTGGGTGGGACAAAAACAGCATCACATGTTTCGCAACGTGTCCCCCATATTTTTTCCTCATGGCGAACAGCATTGAGAAACCGACTTCCCGTGTCACCAACCCACCATGTATATGGAACCGCAATCTGCCCTTTTAATGTCAGGGGTTCAACATTTTCAAGCCATTGTGCCATAGTGCCATCTCCTTAATTCATTTTTTTCAGGGATCTTCACTTTCAGACTTCACACATTCTTAAAAAGGCTTTTTAAAATTCGTGAGTTAAATTCATGCACATTTATCATCTACTACCCATAACAACATCATTGTAGAATCAATATCGCTAAAACATATAAAACGCACCTGAAACACCCAAAGGATCACCAAACGTAAACATATATTAAACTCACACAGTTATTAAGCAAATAAACAAACACAGTACAAATTAGCAAAATCAAAGATCAAAGTCATATTTTGCCAAACCTTATCAATGATATTTATGAACTATATTCAAGCAAATCATTATCAACACACCGGCAACATGTCAACACATTTTATTATAATTAAAATACTTATAGATTTAAACACTTGAATTTTTATATATTATCAATCTTATTTCTTTTCGAACTCCATAAAATTCGTTTCAAAACTATTGACTTTTGCTCATGAATTTGATTCAATACAAATAAAGACGGGGGGATAGCCTAAACCCATTAATTGTTTCAAAAAAATTCTGCACACAATCAAACCACCACTTTAAATGGCACATAAACAATAAGAGGGGTCTATGAAAAATCGTGTCTCCATCATCGGCTGTGGTCGCACTGGCACAGCCCTTGCTGTATTTCTTGATAAAAAAAAATTCAGCATTGCAGGCCTTGCCAGCAGAACGTCAACTTCGGCTGAAAAAGCCGCGCTGGCAGCAAAGCAAGGTAAGATATATGAAAACCCTGTCAATGCTGCCATGGCAGGAGATATCATATTTATAACCACCCCGGATCACAGCATTGAACGTGTCTGCAATGAACTGTCTTCCTGGCAAAATGGAAAATATCTGGAGGGAAGGTATCTTTATCACTGCAGTGGTGCCCTCTCATCAAGCCGGCTAGCGTCCGCCGCCGATTGCGGTGGCATCACAGGCTCCCTCCACCCACTCCAGAGTTTTACTCCCCATACCCCCATTCAGCCATCACCTTTTACAGACATCAACGTATCTGTTGAGGGGGAAGAAAGTGCCGTGGTCATGGGAAAAAAAATAATCAATTCCCTTGGTGCAAATTCCTTCTCCATTCCCACAACGGCCAAGACCCTGTACCACGCAGCTGCCGTGGTGGCATCCAACTACCTTGTAACCCTGGAGAATTTCGCCATTGAACTGTTGCGACAAGCCAATCTTTCTGAAAATGAGGCTTATGATATT
The DNA here is from genome assembly GCA_964433355.1 of uncultured Desulfocicer sp. Classification (GTDB taxonomy): domain Bacteria; phylum Desulfobacterota; class Desulfobacteria; order Desulfobacterales; family Desulfobacteraceae; genus Desulfocicer. The sequence goes on along the minus strand of CAYSSE010000016.1, from coordinate 9,294 downwards.
CTATCGCCTTTAATCCAAGGCACATTAAATAACATTAAAACCCGGGGAACCAGCAAAGCGCTGACTGGACCGGTGTCCCGGGGAGATGTTTCGATTATCCGTGACCATCTAAGGGATATACAACAAAAATCCCCTCATTTTTTAGATCTTTATAAAACCATGGGAGCATACACACTCGAGCTTGCACAGATGACAAACCCCCTAGGAGATGAAGTCGTTTCAGAGATAAATGCACTTTTCAAATAAAACCCCATGGCAGCAATTGTCTGCACAGAAAAATTTAAAAATCTCATAAAATCAGCTCATTATTCAAAGTTATTAGAGAATACCCGATGAGCCCAACTAACTTGCCACACTAAAACCGTTCTAAACAAAAATGGGGAAACCATGTCTGGAGAATTAAAGATTCTGAAAAAAGACACTATTTTTAGCTCCCTCACACAGGCCGATTTTGAACTATTGAGATCGCTCATGGATAAACAAAATATCCAGGAAGGAGAGATACTTGCAACGAGAAAAGAGAGGGCAACCCGGTTTTTCATCCTGTCATCAGGAACCTTTCTCATCTCCATGAATGACGGCAAATCTGCTGTCATGGACCGTCCCGGCGATTTCATCGGAATGGAACTTCTTTCATCAAAGGGAGAATACATCAGCACCGTGATTGCCCTGGAAAACGGCGAAGTATTTGCCATAAAGAGAGACGATTTCCTTGATCTCATCCAGGAAGATTCACCCCTGGCTGAAACCATCATGCTCCACTGGAACTCCTTTCTGGAAGAGAACTTTCCCTTTGTGGAGCAGAAAGAGTTCGCAGGCATGGAGTATCACTATTAAACGGAGGTAAGATCTTGTACGGTTTACAAGCAATCGCAATGAACAATGGCTGGGCAATCTCGGTGGTGGGAGTATCCATCGTTTTTACAGGCCTTATGCTCCTCTCCCTGTCCATCTCCCGGATTCATAAAGTTCTGGACTTCTGGGACAACCGGAACAACATCCATATTTTCCGGAAAAAATCACAGGAGAGGTCGGAACCCATCCCCTTGCCTTTTACCGAAAAAAACAAGGCATCGGCACGTCAATTCCGCCTGCTGATCAAAACCATGGATGATCCCTTTTCCCTTCAACGGCTCCTCCATTTGGCAGAAATCAGCGGTATTGAACGTCCCCATTCAAGCCTGTGCTATCTAATCAAAGCCAGGATCATCCAACCTGACCATCAGGGGAACTATTTCTTTAACCGAGAAGCGTTTGACAGATTCACTTCCTAAGACAAAATAACCCAAACGATGAACAAATAGAGGCGGACATATGGAGACTCTTTTTTTCGATTTTTTTCAGAACACAGGTTTCTTTTTGTGTGACTACCGCAACATCATCATGATCCTTGTGGGAATGCTCTTTATCTATCTGGGCATTGCAAAGGATTACGAACCATTGCTGCTGGTTCCCATCGGGTTTGGAATGCTCATGGGAAACATTCCTGTCTTTAAAGGACTTGGCCTTGGCATTTACGAAAACAACAGCGTTCTTCACTATTTATACCTGGGGGTTACCCAGGGGGTTTACCCCCCGTTGATTTTTCTTGGCATCGGTGCCATGACCGATTTTTCCACCCTGCTTGCCCGGCCGGTTCTCATGTTGTTGGGCGCTGCGGCCCAGGCAGGTATTTTCATTACCTTTCTGGGTGCCCTGGCCCTGGGCTTCACCCCTCATGAGGCGGCATCCATCGGCATCATCGGCGGTGCCGACGGCCCTACTGCCATCTTTCTCACGGCAAAACTTGCGCCCGCGCTCATCGGTCCCATTGCCGTTGCAGCCTACTCCTACATGGCACTTGTTCCGGTTATCCAGCCGCCAATCATGCGGCTTCTGACCTCGAGAAAAGAACGGCTCATCCGCATGGAAGAGCCCCGGGAAGTGACCAAACGTGAAAAGATACTTTTTCCCATCGTCGCATTCCTGCTCTGCTGCTTTCTTGCTCCGGCGGCCCTGCCCCTTCTTGGCATGCTCTGCTTTGGCAATCTACTCAAGGAAGCTGTTGTAACGGAAAGACTTGCCGTGGCGGCAAGAACATCCATCATCGACTCGGTGACCATACTCCTTGGCGTTACCGTTGGAGCCAGCACCCAGGGGGACGTCTTCCTCACCACCAAATCAATTGGCATCTTTTTCCTTGGGGCCCTGTCTTTCTGCATTGCAACGGCCTGCGGTCTTCTCTTTGCAAAATTCTTGAACCTCTTTCTCAAAGATAAAATCAACCCCCTTTTAGGTGCCGCAGGCGTATCTGCCGTGCCCGATTCTGCAAGGGTGGTCCAGGTGGTGGGCCAGAGGGAAGATCCCACAAACTTTCTTCTCATGCATGCCATGGCACCCAACATATCCGGCGTTATTGGATCGGCCATAGCCGCCGGGGTTCTCTGGAGCTTTATGTCCTGACAACAATGACAGAGGCAGTTGTAGCTGTGGTATAATATCAGCCTTATGGGGCTGGTTTTATCTATGATAATTACTTAAAAAGGTGAATTAATGAAAAAAGATATGCAGACAATTGACGGGAATACTGCGGCAACCCATGTGGCCTATGCCATGAGTGAGGTTGCCGGGATCTATCCCATCACCCCTTCAAGTCCCCTTGGCGAAATTGCAGACTCCTGGGCTGCAAAGGGAAGAAAAAATATTTTTGGTCAGGTACTCAACATCAAACAGATGCAGTCGGAAGCCGGTGCCGCCGGTGCTGTACACGGGTCTCTATCTGCAGGCGCACTTACAACTACCTTTACTGCCTCCCAGGGTCTTTTGCTCAAGATTCCCAATATGTATAAAATATCAGGCGAATTACTTCCTTGTGTTTTCCATGTCACGGCCAGAGCCCTTTCAGCCCATGCCCTGTCCATCTTTGGAGATCACCAGGATGTAATGGCTGCCCGGCAGACAGGATTTGCCATGCTGGCATCCTCTTCTGTCCAGGAAACCATGGATCTTGCCTTGGTTGCCCATCTTGCAACACTTGAGGGACGGGTTCCCTTCATGCATTTCTATGACGGGTTCAGAACCTCCCACGAAATCCAGAAAATAGAGGTTATTGATTATGACGATATGGCCTCGTTGATGAACTGGGAAGCCTACCGCAAGTTCAAGGAGCGGGCAATGAGCCCCGATAGCCCCACCACCCGTGGAACTGCCCAGAATCCTGATATCTATTTCCAAGGCCGGGAAGCTGCCAACCTTTTTTATAACAAAATTCCCTCCATCGTAAAGCGATATATGGAGAAGGTGGAAAAATTAACGGGCAGGGCCTATAAGTTGTTTGATTATATCGGAGATCCCCAGGCGGAACGGATCATCGTCAGCATGGGCTCAAGCTGTGAAGCCATTGAAGAGACGGTTAACCGTCTCAACCAGGATGGCGAGCGGGTGGGGCTGGTCAAGGTGCGTCTCTACAGGCCCTTTGACGTCCAGGCAATGATGGAGGCCATTCCAGCCACGGCAGAGACTATTACTGTCCTTGACAGGACCAAGGAACCCGGAAGCATCGGCGATCCTCTTTATATGGACGTTTGTACTGCTTTTATGGAAAAGGGCCAGGGACCCCGGATCATCGGCGGCCGTTACGGGTTGGGCTCCAAGGAGTTTAATGCCCCCATGATCAAGGCGGTGTTTGACAACATGAAGTCTGCCGGACCCAAGAATCATTTTACCGTGGGTATCAAGGACGACGTCACCGACTCCTCCCTGGAGGTGATTCCCGGATTCAACCCCGCACCCGAGGGAACCGTTGGTGCAAAATTCTGGGGCCTTGGATCCGATGGAACCGTTGGTGCCAACCAGAGTGCCATCAAGATCATCGGCGATAACACCGAAAAGTATGCCCAGGGGTATTTTGCCTATGACTCCAAAAAATCCGGCGGAATCACTATTTCCCATCTGCGGTTTGGGGATCTGCCCATCCAGTCTACCTACCTGATTAACAGGGCGGATTTCGTGGCCTGCCATAAATCCAACTATGTCCAGATCTATGACGTTCTTGAGGGTCTCAGAGAGGGGGGAACCTTTCTCTTGAATTCTGCCTGATCCATGGCGGATATGGAGGCCAATATTCCCGGCGATGTCAAGCGAACAATTTGTGGCAGGAAGCTCAAATTCTTCAACGTGGATGCCGTGAAAATAGCGGGTGAGGTGGGACTTGGCAACAGGATCAACATGATCATGCATACCTGCTTCTTCAAGCTTGCCAATGTGATCCCTTTTGAAAAGGCCATTGAGCTTCTCAAGGCCGATATCAAAAAAACCTACGGCAAGAAGGGCGACAGGATCGTCCAGATGAACATTGATGCCGTTGATAGAACCCTTGATAACCTTGTGGAGATAAATATTCCTGAATCCTGGGGCGCGGCATCGGGAACCATGAATCAGGCCGACAATGCAGACAGCTATGTCGACAATGTCATGCGCCCCATCCTTTCCCAGAAAGGTGATGCGCTTCCTGTGAGTGCCTTTGCCCCGGACGGCCTTTTTCCCCATTCAACCAGTAAGTACGAGAAGCGCGGGGTTGCCATCAACGTACCCCAGTGGATCGCTGAGGACTGTCTCCAGTGCAACCAGTGCTCCTTTGTCTGTCCCCATGCCGCCATCATTCCCATCGTCGCCATAGAGGAAGAACTCAAGAATGCGCCTACAACCTTCGGAACCGTTGCCGGAAAGGGTAAGGACCTCAAGGATTACAGTTTCAGGATTCAGGTCAATCCCCTTGATTGTCAGGGATGCGGTAACTGTGCAGACATCTGTCCTGCCAAGATACCTGCCCTGGTGATGAAACCCATAGCCACCCAGACAGACGCAGAAATTCAAAACCATGCATTTTCCCTGACGGTTCCATTCAAGGAAGCCCTGGGTAAACGCCAGAGTGTCAAGGGAAGTCAGTTCTTTAAGCCCCTGCTTGAGTTCTCCGGTGCCTGTGCAGGATGTGGTGAAACCCCCTACGTTAAGTTATTAACCCAGCTGTTTGGTGAGCGGATGACCGTTGCCAACGCAACAGGCTGCAGCTCCATCTGGGGAGGATCTGCTCCCACATCTCCCTATTGCACCAACAGTGAGGGGCGTGGACCTGTCTGGGCAAGCTCACTATTCGAGGATGCCGCCGAATACGGCTACGGCATGATGTTGGCCTTTGACAATCGAAGAAAAACCCTTGCATCCACAGTAAAAGAGGCCCTTAATTCTGATATCAGCCAGGAGGTGAAAGAGACTCTTGGGGAATGGCTTAACGGGATGAACAACGCCGAAGCTTCACAGCTTTATAATGACAAGCTTATGCACCATTTGAGCGGCAACACCGGCAACCAACTCCTTGACAGCATTTACCAGGACAGAAATCTTCTTGTTAAAAAATCCCATTGGATATTTGGCGGCGACGGCTGGGCCTATGATATTGGTTACGGAGGCCTGGATCATGTCCTGGCTTCCGGCGATGACATAAATATCCTTGTAATGGATACAGAAGTTTACTCCAACACGGGGGGCCAGTCTTCCAAGGCAACACCCACCGGGGCCATTGCAAAATATGCCGCATCCGGAAAGAAAATCGGCAAAAAAGATCTCGGCAGGATGATCATGAGCTATGGTTATGTCTATGTGGCATCCATTTCAATGGGAGCCAGCAAGCAGCAGACAATGAAGGCACTTGTTGAGGCGGAAAGTTACCCAGGACCCTCCCTGGTTATCTGTTACGCTCCCTGCATCAATCAGGGCATTAAAAAGGGTATGGGTAAGACCCAACTTGAATCCAAGCTCGCTGTGGAATCAGGGTTCTGGCCTTTATACAGGTTTAATCCAATGCTTGAGGAAGAAGGGAAAAATCCATTCATTCTGGATTCAAAAGAGCCCGACGGAACCCTCCAGGCGTTCCTGGACGGAGAGAATCGTTTTGCAGCCCTTGAAAAGAGCCTACCCGAAGAGTCAAAACGGTTGAGAGCAAAGATTGAAACAGAAGTCAATGCTCGCTATGCAGTATTAAAAAAATTTTCAGAGTAGTAAGCACTTGGACTGGGCCGTCTAAGTCCGCCACTTTTGTTTGCTCGGTTTCTGGACTCCGTTATCATTGTTGAAAAGCCCTTCAGGGCAAGCATTTCAATCAATACTGGAATGCTCAAAAACCGAGCAAATAATTCACTTTATCTTTTTTGATAATTCCGTATCATGGTTGTAAGGCGGGGAACCACGGTGAGAAGATCACCAACCATAGAAATATCGGCCACCTCTGTAATGGGTGCCCCTTTGTCTTTGTTAATAGGGGGTCAGGGATGTGACCGGCCGTGTTTCCCAGGCTACGTCCAAGGTGCTTGGGGTTCCCAAAAAAAGCAGGGATACGGCTGAGGCCGAATTTCCGTCTCCCAGAATGATCCGCCTCTGTATGGAGCGGCTCGGTCCAAGCTTTATCAAGCTCGGCCAACTTTTGAGCACCCGGGATGATATTCTGCCTTCTGAATTTGTAAATGAATTCAGAAAACTCCAGGATCAGGTACACCCCCTTCCCCTAACGGTTATTTCCAGTGTGGTGGAAAGGGAATTAGGCAAACCCCTGACAGTTCTGTTTGATCGCTTCAATTCCGAATCCATTGCAGCGGCTTCCGTGGCCCAGGTTCACGAGGCCTGGCTTTTTTCAGGAGAGAGGGTGGCGGTCAAGGTGATTCGACCTGATATCCTTCCCATTATCCGCAAAGACATCCGGCTGATGTACTATCTTGCACAGAAGATGGAGAATCATTCTGAAAGATGCAGGATGCTGGGTGTCGTGAACCTTGTCAAAGAGTTTGAAAGAACCATCTTCAACGAACTGGACATGTTTGTGGAAGCTGGCAATATTGAGCGGTTCAGAAATAATTTCAAACATACGCGCGAACTGCATATCTGCAGAGTCTATCGTGAATTTACAAGCCGGTCAGTCCTGGTGATGGAGTACATCGATGGAATCAAGGTCGATCAGGTAGAGGCCATCAAGGCCGCAGGCTTCGACCCCGGAGAAATTGGGCTTATAGGCCTGCGATCCTTCTCCCGACAGCTCATGGAGTTCGGCTTCTTCCATGCCGATCCCCACCCGGGGAACACCATTGTCATGGCAGATGGCCGGGTCAGTATTATCGACTTCGGGCTGGTGAGTTACGTGGATGATGAAATGATGAAAAAACTTGCCAATATTTGCCTTGGGTTTGCAGATCACGATTATGATCTGGTTATGGATGCCCTGAAGGAGATGGGCCTCCTGGACAATGAAGAGATCCGTCTCAAGGAATTCAAAGCGGATTTGAAGGAGGTCAGCGAACCCTTTTATGGCCGCTCTCTTCCCACCATTTCTGTCAGAGAGGTCTATGACAAAGTCATGCAACTGGTGCTCAAGCACCGGGTCATTATGCCAAGGAATCTCCTGCTGATTTTCAAAACCTTTGTTCAAAATGAAGCCATTGGGAAAAAACTGGGCTGCACGTCAAGCATTCTTGAAATCGCCAGGCCATATGCCGAACGACTTCTAAAGCAGAGTTTTGAACCGGACCAGCTGTTCAAACGATTCAATGCAGATACACGTAAAATAGCAGGCCATCTTCAATCCATGCCGGCAAGCATCAGCGGGCTCCTTGCCAATGCAGCAGACAACAACCTTTCCATTGAGATTCGGCACACAGCATCCCCCACGCTACACCAATCCCTGGAAAAGGGGATCAACCGGCTGATTGTGGGGATTCTCATTGCTGCCTCCACCATTGCCGCTGCCCTGATTCTTAATTCTTCCCAGAAGCTTTTCGACATTGACCTTGGGTTTTCGGGATTTCCCGAAATCTCACTAACCGACCTCCTCGGCGTTACAGGGTATGTCATAGCAACTTTTCTCGGACTCTGGTTGATAATTTCAATCCTCCGCTCAGGGCGTTTGTAACACCTCATACTTAATTTTAACCTATGAAGGGTGATGCAATTAGGTGTGGGATCATGGTTTGTTTTTCGATTCCCGTTTTACCAGCAGCAGGGTATTGCATGTTACGGAAAGACTGCTTAAAAGCATGGCAGTTGCAGCGATGATGGGATTCAAAAAGCCGCTGGCGGCCACCGGGATGCTGATGATGTTATAAACAAACGCAAACGCAAGGTTTTGTTTAACTTTACGATTCACTCGCTTTGCAAGTGTTATAAAAGCAATGAGCTGGACCGGTGTCTCCTGCATCAGGGTAATGGCAGCAACACCCTCCCCCGGGTTGAGGCCTGAATGAACGGCCATGGCAATATCAGATTGGGCCATGGCCGGCGCATCGTTTACGCCGTCTCCCACCATGGCAATTTTTTTGCCCGCCTGTTTAAGCTTTTTGATAAATTCGGCTTTTTCATGGGGCAGCAATCCGCCATGGGTATGTTCAGCTGGGATCTGCACAAAGGTTCCGGCGGCCAGGGTAGGTTTTTTTGCATCTCCTGAAATCAAAAAACAGGATAGCCCCAGTTTATCAATATCTGCAACAAGTCTCTTTACCCCGATTTTCATTGAATCTCCCAGATGAACAGCAGCGACAATGGTATCATCTAAAGACAAAAAAACCGTTGATATGATCTGGGCACCTTGCCTGGAAAGGGAAATAAAAGAGGGGTCTGCCTGATGGCTTTTATTCACAAAAACCATGCTCCCAAAACAATAGCTTTCATCCTGAAACCGACAACTGACACCGTTTGAATGGTAAATGACATCTTCCAAATCAAGCAACGGTATTCGTCGGGTCGTTGCGTAAGCTGATATGGTGTGGGCGATATAGTGGTCCGACCCTTGTTCCATGGCATGGATTATTTGCCAGGCCTTTTGAGCAGGAAATTTTTTTGCCGTGTCCATGCCCAGCACTTTAAGTCGGCCCGTGGTCAATGTTCCCGTCTTGTCAAAAACGATGGTATCCAGCCCTTCAACGCTTTCAAACGCTTCAAAATCCCTTACCAGGATACCCTTTTTTCCCGCAGCAGACACCCCGGCCACAAGGGCAAGGGGAATGGCAATGCCAAGGGCGCAGGGACAGGAAATAACCATAACGGATATCCCTCGGTTAAAGGCCTCATATGAGCTCAGCCCGTACAGCTCCCAGAAGAAATAGGTCACCACAGAAAACCCGATAACCGATGGAACAAAAAATTTCAAGAGGTCCTCAAACCGCTGGGTCTGGGCGGTTTTTTCGGAAAGACTGTTTTCCATGATGGCAAGCATTCTGCCAAGAATTGACTCCTCCCCTACTTTCACTGCTTTTACCTGGATCTTGCCGGAAATAA
>CAYSSE010000015.1:0-34101 GCA_964433355.1 uncultured Desulfocicer sp. | reverse complement strand
AGAAGGCCCACAAGATTCTTTACAAGTACAACCACAGTAACTATTATGTGGACACGTTGCTTAAAATTTCAGATAAATTAAAGGGATAACTGGGTATATTTATGGATACATTTGTATTTGTTGCTGGCATTGGTGCCATTTTCTGGGGATTGACCATGCTGGCCATGGTGGACATTATTTTAAAGGATTTTGGTTCCATTAAGGCCAAAGCGTTGTGGGGCGCACTTTCTTTGGTGCCTTTTGTTGGGTGGTTTATTTATTTTATGGTAGGTGCCAAAAAAGGAATCCGGAAAAAAAATATAAAAGCCGATTCCTGAACTATTTATAACATCAGGGCATTTATCCAAAATGCCCTGTTCATTTATCTGCCAATTTTACTCAAAAAATTTTTATGGCGTATTTCAAAAAGAGACTCCTCCTCTTTCACCAGATAATAGTGCTTTTTGTCTTTCTCATCAAAGCATTCATAGAGTGCGGTGTACGTCTCAATATCATCCACGTCGCGAACGCGGTGAACATCATCATTGAAACGTCTGCACACAGCTACCCAATCCTCAACCATGCCCTCTTTTACAAAATCCAATGTATTTTTTCTGACATTATATTCCACAAGAATTGCGTCCATGTTTTTCCTCCATTGAGAAATGGGTTTGTCCCGCAAAAAATCACGGGATGACTATTGGGCAAGCTTTAATTAAAAAAGATTATCACACCTTTCGGCTCTGTCAATGCAAAAGCCAATTTTCTGCAATTCTGTTTTTTGGCGTCGTTAATTTGGTGACCCCACGGTTATTTAAACATGCCCCTCACTTTTTTATTGACAAACAACTCATCCCTCTATATAAAAGAATGGTTTTTGTGGCCCCATCGTCTAGCGGTTAGGACGCTGGCCTCTCACGCCGGAAGCCGGGGTTCGATTCCCCGTGGGGTCACCAATTAATAAATTCAAGGGTTTAGCTTAATTGCTGAACCCTTTTTTTTATGGAAAAAAATGCCGTCCCCCACACTATCCCCCACAAATTCATCAGTTTTGGTAGAATCCCCCCACATAATTATCCATCAGAAGAAAAATCAAGAATTTATCCAAATAGAAATTATCAGAGCATATCTATTCATCACCAGAAGAGATATTGATCATAATCTCCTATAGTCCTTAAAATGAAATATATTATACAATAATAATACTTTAAAATGACTTTTAAGGGATCTTGAGCAATATGATCAAAAGGTAGGTAAATACTACTGATGTGATACTGATTATCTATTGTTGTTTTTTTTAATATTAGGAGCAATATCCGCAATAGTAGCAAAAGGGGTTGTTCCCCTATCTGGTGTATGAATTTTATTTTTCCATTCTTAAGAGCAATAGTAGCAAAAGCCACAAAAGGTTAAACCACCTGGTGTTTATTCATCATGGATTAACAATTCTCCACATCCCTGATATCCGTCCCCCACGTTTATAATTCCCCGCCTTCCATCCATCGGACAACAAACCATACCTGTTTTTATGATTATGGCTCCATCCAGGGTTCCCCAGTATGCTCAGAAAAAGGTCTGCTCAGATTTGAGCGTACCCCGGCAAAGGGAAAGTCTTTAACCGAGCTTGCTTCCCCTGGGTGCTGTGCCCGGTAGAAAATCAATTCAGATATGAGATTTTCACCGTCCAGATTTGGGCAGTGGTTTGGATAGGCGGTATTATTTTCGGATTTTAAATCTGAATATTCAACCACCCCAAAAATGAGGTGGTTTGTCTGGTGATCCTGCAATGGGGAAAGTTAATCGCCCATTTTAGGACATCAACTCATTTGAACACCTGCCACACCGTTTTTGTGCATCAGACCTTTGGGGCCCATTATGTCAAAGCAAGGTTTAAGACTCCCCGGCATTTAAAAAAGATCTGCTCAACTTTGAGCAGATGTCCTGCCACCTCTCCCCATTTTGGGGGTGAGTGAATTTAATCTCGGCCCTTAAAAGTAAGGAGCGAAATTTTAACCGCATCTTTCTTGGATGGTTGGTTCTGGAAAGATGCCCCAATTTTTCGTGTTATCTTTTTTACTGCTCAAAACTGAGCACCAGCCCCAGGGGTTTGAATTATTGCATCCGGGGTGTAATAAGTCTCTGGCAGGGATAAGCCCCAGGGCAAACATGACAGCACCGGATATACTTGACATCACCCGGCAAAGAGAAAGGGAACCACCGTCTCCCGGACCACATTATCATCCTGCCCGGTACCGGGCATATCCAATGGTCACCAACGCGTCTTTAACAATCCCCCCTCCCAGGGTATTTTGATTCTCTGCCACCCAGAAGCGCTTGCCTATATTTTCATTAAATAAACTCTTCAGCTTCAAAAGGTTTGAAGTCGTTAGGCCATAACGTTTTAAACTGACACAACAGCCTAAATTGAGACGGTGAATTCAAATTGATTTTTTCCACTGTAACAATTACATTTTTTTGTCCATTTGATTTTATTAATGAATTAAAATCAAATGAAAAAAATCTTGGAACATACCCTACAATTTCAATGGGGTCTTCTGTCCTGAGAACTAATGCATGGGGATCAAATTTGTTTTGAATATCTACCATAATATATAATTTTTCCCCCTCTCCTAAGTCATTCAATCGATTGATATAAGAGGATGGTAAATGCCTAATCCCATGGCTAAAAAAAGTAACCTCATAATTCCCATCTTTTTCTTCTGGATACGGAAATAATTGCAGATCATCTGTACCTCTAATTCCACCAGACCTTGCCAATTCTTCAATTGGAGAAACAGTTGAACTTGATAGATGAAGCCAGCTCAAATAGTCTTGGTATTCTGGCCTTGATTTTTGCAATAATCGATTTTTGAAAATTGGAAAAAGTTCCTCTGATTCATAAATAAGGTCCATAAGAGTCATATGTGAAAACGGCGCAAACTCACCCTCTTCAAACATTGTTTTGGCTTTTTTTGTATATTGAAAATAATATTTTTTTTTGGAAAAAGATAATTTACCAACAGGTACCCATTCGTGGGTGTAATGATTTTTCCATGCTAAAATTAGTTGTGAAAACATTAAGATTAGCCCTCCTTAATAGCTAACAATCGTTTTTTATTTTCCTTGATTATTGCTATTGCAAAATCAATGGCAGCACTACTTATTAGATCTTCAGGGATTTTGTCAAATATATTTTTTATTGCATCATCCGATAATAAATATAATTGATTTAACCAGTAATCTGCTGCAACTTCATTCTTCTTTATGAGCATTTTGAATGCATCAATCGTTTTTATACCCTTGGACTTCCTGTCATAAAATGGTGTTTTTGGTTTTCGAACAAAAGCTTTTACAGAATAACGTTTATCTTTTGTGGTAAGCCTATTTTTTCTTTCTTTGTCAGACACTCTACAACCAAGTCCAGAAGCGTGATCATAAGTCGGTGCCAAATAATATTTTTGGTGTTTGCTATCCAAAAGAATACCCCAATTTTCATGATGTCGATCTGGGTTGGCTATTAAACAATCAAACATTATATAAGAAATGAAAATATCAATTGGGAACCTAATTTTATCATTTTGAGCATATCCTATCGGCAAATTTACAATATTGGATAAATTAATGAGAAACGACTCAACAGATGATAATTTGTACTCAGTCACTTTGTATCTTTGATCTATTGGGTAATTGGGACTAATAAAATTGAGCAACAATTCATTTCCATGGATCAGTCTGCAAAATTCTGGTACAAAACTTGGAGAAAGAACCCCTGGCGTATTTTTCCAAATTGCAAAATCATATGAAGCGCAAGGAATTTTAAGCAACTTCGCAATCTCGAAAGTGGCTTTTTCAGCCCAATTTTCTCCAGTTCCTGGACGTCCAATCTTGAACAACTTGATCAAAAGATCCTTTTTTGTGTAAAACCAAAATTTTTCCTTCGTCCCTAACTGTTCAATTTTATCATATGTCTCAATTTTAAAAATTTTATATTTCATGTTCATGGCATATATTAACTCAACAAGCAATTATACTGTTCGGTAAATAGAAATAGATGTATTCTGAATTTATTTCACACCAAGGGTAGTTTGATCAAGCATAAGTTAGCTTGACACCCATTTTTAAATAAAAACAGGCCCAAATAATAATGAACATCTCATGGCTGAACACCACGGCTTCATCAGAGTCAATGACATTCTGTTCTATCCGTTTAGGGTATCATCCTCCCCGGGTCATTTCCACCATTAAAGTGTATTCAGCAGAAACAACACCGTTCTCTGCCATTCTACCCTTGGGTATCCACCCGCCATATGGAATATTCATTTCAATGGCTGCGTCAATGCCTCCCCGGTCTGCTCCCGTTTGTGCTCCTGAAATAACTTTGTTGATCATATTTCCCCCATGTTTTTTTGCTGGTAATTAAATTATAATCATGTCCCCTTGGCTCATAGAACCATACCCGTTTTTGAAATATGATGTTTTCTGATATTTTTGTGTGGGGGGAAATGTAGTATTATGTAGTAAATAAAAAGCCATGTTTTGCATTGGGGCAAATGTAGCATTATGTAGCATTATGTAGCAACCCAAATGTAAGGTTTTGTAAGGTTTTATCTCAGCACCCATATTTGAGGTTTTTTGAGGTTTTTGAGTAACCCAAACATTAGGTTTTCTTAGGTTTTACCCCGTGTCCAAACATGGGGTTTTCAGGAATTTTGGGGTGAACAAAATATATGGTTTCCTAATGTTTTGATCTTAACAATTCTTAACATAAAATTATACTTCAACCTTAGCAATTCTTAGCATAGACCACCACTCCGCAAATCTTGCGAACCCCTATTTACAGGCATCCCAAAAGATTCAGCCCCAGGAAATAAAAAGGTCTGGCTGTCATTGGTGGGTGGTGCCGTGGTAGGCTATTTGGTATTGAACAGCTTCTTTAAATACGCCGTTGAGATCCGATCGCCCCTGAGCCTTTCCTTCTGCAATGATTTTATTTCTGAAGGAGTCAATGGAACCGAACTTGAGTATGTACCTTGCTTCTGATTCTGTGAGGGCTTGGAGTTCTCCTGCGATGTCAAACTCTCTGACGGTTTCCCGGAGTTCTTTTTCATTGAATTTTTCCTTTAAGCTGGAAAATGTTTTTTGTTTGATGGCAAGCCCCAGGGAATGGATACCCCCAGGGCGGTTAATATTTAAAAAGCTCACACCTTTGTATTTTTTTAATGCGTTTGCCCTGAATATGGATACTGCTCCACGGTTTTTATCTTTGAAGGAGCAATAGCAGTATTTTTTTATTGTTAATATCTCGTCAGTCATAAGTTCTCTGCCTGTTTTGTACAGGCATTGGCTAATTAACTGAAATGATTGACCTTGGATCATAAATATTGATTTCATAACTATTAATGATTTCAATTAGTTATAAGAACTTAGGACTCATGAGTTAAGGGGTGTCGCACATAGTAGTAAAATTGATCAACTTATTTTTTTATCGGCTTTTTCATCCAGTACTTTATCCTCTCTATGCCTCATTATTTCATCAATCTGCCCGGCTCCACTCTTCAATGCCTCATCTCTCAAATGAGCATACCGCTGTGTCATCTTCGGGGATTTGTGCGTCATAAGTCTTTTTCTCAGTCCCATTACCGCCCAACCTGATCCCCAGAAGTTTAAACCACAATCCATGAATTTTGTTTTCATTTCTACGTCCATGTTTTATACTTGATAAATGATCACACATGGGGGTTTTGATATATGCCAACGATATTACGGATAGGGTCTTATCGGTTCTTTTTTTATTCCGGTGACCATGGAGAGCCCATCCATGTTCATGTTGAACGTGAAAATAACCTTGCAAAAGTCTGGGTGGACCCGGTAAGGCTTTAAAGTAGTGGCGGGTTTAACAGATCTGAAATAAAAAAAGTTTTATCCATTGTTGAAAAACATCAGGTGGAAATAATGGGGGCATGGAATGACTACTTTAGCGGTTAAAATCAATATTCCAAAGGCAAACAATTTAAACGTAACAGAGGACACTCTTACCGTTGAACTTGACGACGGACGAACCATAAGCGTTCCCCTTGCGTGGTATCCACGGCTTCAAGAGGCTTCTGTGGGTGAAAGAAATAATTGGCGGCTTATTGGGGGTGGGCAAGGGATGCACTGGAGAGATATCGATGAGGATATCAGCGTCCAAGGTATAATTTCCGGGACACCTTCAGGGGAGAGTCAGAATTCTTTCAAACGATGGTTAGAATCAAGGCAAGCTTGTTGATTCCGCAATCTTCCCCCAATTCCAGGGACACCTTACTTAAGAGTACCGGAGGATTCCCAACTGGATTGCTCCTGTTGGCTGTAGCATGGAACAGACCAGTTTTATTCTTATAGGAGCAGACAAACTGCCCGAGGCCATGAGCACCTGGGAGAAGTCTCTCCATAAGGAAACAGCAGATTTGCTGGTCCGGCTTGCCATGCTGAAAACCTTTGTGGAAGCCAGTGGGCAGCGTTCAGCCGTCCTGAGTTTTCTGTCCTTGCTCAATATTGCCGAAGGCCACGAGGTCTTTTGATGCGCATGAACGAGCCAAAAACAACTTTGTGGCGCACAAAACAGTCTTTCATGCGCCACAAAATCAATTGTGGTTAGGGACTTGGACGAAAATAAACTACCAATTTGAATTTTTTTATCATGCAATATCAGGCATCCTTCATTCCCGCTTTACAGTTTGAATAATTGGGGGTCGTTAAAGAGATCACCGCTCAGAAGCGAAACCGCCTTTATTCCTCCGTGGAATACATTCGGATCATGAACGAAGGAACCGAGTTACCTATTCAATCGAAGTTGGTTTGGATGTGTTATCCCCTCTAATACCCATGGTCAAAATCAATCCGGTATAAAAGGAGCTCATTGTTAATGAACCGTCGATAATTTGTGGCAAAGATGGGGGCGATCTGCCAGGGAAAACTCAGCGCCGCCGTGTGGGAGGTGATGAGGGTATTGGGGGTTTCCCAGAATCCATGATCAGGCGGCAGGGGTTCCTCTTGGAATACATCCAGCACAGCACCTGCAATGTTTCCATTTTCCAAGGCCCCTATCAGAGACGGTTCATGGATGACGTTTCCCCTGCCAACGTTCATGATAAGGGCTGTGTCAGGCAGGGTTTGAAGCAGGGCCTCATCAATTAGTCCACAAGTATCGGGGGTGTCCGGAAGCACGCACACCAGATAGTCCAAGCCCTGAACAAAGGCCATCAAGTCCTGGTGCAGATAACAGTTATCAATGCCCTCACACTGGGTTCGGGTTCGTGAAAATCCCCGGGTTTTCATGCCAAAAAATTTTGCCGCCCCGGCAATGGCGATGCCAATGGAGCCAAGCCCCATGATTCCCACGCATTTCCCCATAAGTGTCCCTGGCGGTGTGGTGTCCCACTGTTTTTCCAATTGGTTTTTAAAGCGGCCAAGGGACTGGCGTTCGTGCATTAACATATTACAGATCACATACTCGGCCATCATGGGGCCAAACACCTTTTTTACCCCGGTTAAAAGATAATCCCGCCGCATGCCCGGTGCCAGAAAAGGGGTGATGCCCGCCCACATGGACTGCACCCATTTCAACCGTGGGATCTGGGGCAGCACCGGGCTCACAAGCTCCGGGGTTCCAAAAATGATATCGCAGTCCTGCAGGTGCGGGCCTGCCTGATCAACATCTCGACAGATTTCAATTAAAAGCCCCGGCAATTCCTCCCCAAGGAGGATTTCCTGATATACATCAGCATCATTGGACAAAATAATCGCTTTATGTTCCGTCATTATGTTTCCTTTTCCGCTTCAGGTTACTGAATTTTTAAATAAAAATGCCAACAGCAGCCCCACCCCGAGATCCCGTTCCGATCAGGCCAGCTAACGGGGCAGTATAGCACCATTTACATTATAATCTTTGTTGTGTCGATGGGCGACATGGGAGCACTCCAAGTCCTCAGCTTAAAACCAGGCCCGAAAATTGCTGCTGGGAACAGTCTGGAACTGCATTTTGTCAAGCAGTTCATTTAATCCGTTGAACACCCCCTGCACGTCCCTGGAGACATCTGTACCGGTGCATCGGCGCATGATATCTCCATTTTGATGGGCAGATATCACCGCTTCTATTTCCTCCAGGGGTTTCACCAGGTTATTGCTAAGGCTGCGCTTGAAAAGCAGCCCTGCAAAAAAAACAATGACCGCCATGAAAACAATGGCCCAGGCTCCGGCATATCCAAACTGTCTGGCATGAACATCTGCTTTTATCATGGCTTCTCTATTCATTTTCGCCAACTGCGTTATGGTGGAAACCGTGTTCTGCCGGGCCACCATGTTTCCCAGAAAAGCCTTATCAAACTCGGCCTTGATGGACTTCAGGGGCACCGGTTCTTCGGCTTCTGTAATATTGTTCTCAGCCCGGTTGAATGAACTAACAAACGCGGCCTTCAGTGCGTCGTTGACAGCCCTGTCTGGCCCTATCAAGGCAAGGGATGCCAGCATTTGTTCACAGGCCTCAAGGGAACGTTCATTGCGGTCAATGATCACCTCAATGGCCGGGGCCATGCGCATGAAAATCCAAATGGAGCCCAATGCCATGAGTAAATTAAACCCCATCATCAGCCATACGCCCATTTGTACCGTGTGTGAAGTCCTCATGCTCAGACCCCCTTTATGAATTTGGGAATGGCCGCTTCATTACAGACAATCATCAAATTATCCTCGGCCTGTAGGGGCTCATGGGGGGAGGGTTGTATGATGCGGTCTGGAGATCCCCGGCGGATGGCCGCCACCAGGATGCCAAAGCGTTTGGGCAATGCCAGCTCAATGAGATTTTTCCCCACCATGGAAGGTTGTATGCGAATTTCCGTTAGGTTAAGGTCTTCTCCAATGACCGTATCTGCAATGACATGCCGATACAAAAGCCGATTGGCAAACCGCATGCCAAATTCCTGCTCCGGATTTACAATTTTATGGGCACCCACCAGATGCAGAATACGCTGGTGCATTTTATCATTGGCCCGGGCAACGATGAAGGGTGCCCCCATCTGCCGAAGCAATGCCGTACAGATAATGGATTGTTCCTTTGAATCATCCCCAATGGCGCACACCACGGCATCCCGTTTTCCGGGATGAAGCCGGGCAAGTTCGACCTCGTCGGTGGCATCCATGGCCAGGGCCTCGGTTACAAAGACAGAGGCTTCCTGCACCAGATTTTTCTGGAGATCAACGGCCAGCACTTCAGCGCCTTTTTGGGACAAGGTCCGGGAAAGGGACATACCAAACTGACCCAGGCCGATGATTAATATTTGTTGAATCATATCAAAACACCTTTATGTGAGTGTTATTTTTGCATCAGGACAACGGGAAACAGGGGGAAAAGAAGCATCACTTAATAACATAAAAAGCGTCAGCGGGCCAATACGTCCAAGGAACATGGCCAGCATGACAATAAGCTTTCCGATCTGATCAAACTGTGCCGTGGCACCAATGGAAAGGCCCACGGTGGCAAAGGCTGAAGTGGCTTCAAAAATAATGCTGCGGGCGGGAATCTGCTGGGTGATTTCAAGCATCAACACCACAAAAAACCAGATCATCCCCCCTGAAATGACAATGGTAATGGCACGGAAAATCGTTCCCGGACGAATGTTTCTATTCTGGAGAATCACCCCGTTACGATGGGTGATGTTGGCCCAGAAGGTCATTGCCAAAATGGCAATGGTGGTGGCTTTTATCCCACCGGCGGTCCCCCCGGGACATCCTCCGATGAACATCAGACACAGCATGACAAGAAAAGTGGGACTCATGACACCGGCAAGCCCCACGGAATTAAATCCTGCGGTGCGAAGGGTTGCCGATTGAAACCAGGCATTGTGGATCTTATTGAAAAAAGACATGTCGGATAACACGCCATTCCACTCAAAGGCCAGCATGAAAAAGGTCCCTGAAATCAATAAAGCAGATGTGGTCACAAGGTCTATACGGGCGGTCACCGGAATGCCCTTTCCTCGAATCCACCGGGGTATCAATAAACTGGTGGCAGGAGCTATGCCACCGCAAACGATCAGTGCTGCCACCATGTGCAACACCAGTGGGGCATTCTGATAGGGAATCAGGCTGTCACTCTGTAGGGAAAAACCGGCATTGCAAAAAGCAGATATGGCGGTGAAGCTCCCCCGCCATGCAGCCTGGCCAAGACTATCACCCATGGCATAGAATACACCGCCAAGAAAAAGTGCCCCCACCCCTTCCATCAGAAAGGTGAATTTGAGAATCAGCATAAGGGATGCCACCAGATCTTTGCGGTCGGTGTCCACCAGGGAGGTCATGAGACGCTCCTGGCGCAAACTGAGTCGCCGCCCCATGGCATGCATGGTCACAGTAGTGATACTCATGATACCAAGCCCGCCGAACTGGATAAGAATGAGGATAATCACTTGCCCTGTCATGGAAAAATCAATGGCGGTGTCCAACACCACCAGCCCTGTGACACACACCGCACTCACAGAGGTAAAGGCCGCATCCACAAGGATAATCGGTGCATTGCCCATGGCACCTGGCAGGAGCAGCATCAAGGTACCGACAAGGCACAATCCCAAAAAAGTAAAAAAGACAATGGCGGCGGGACGGTTAAAAATCTCCTCCCAGGCGCCCCGCAAGACAGTCCGATCCCCGGTAATATCTTCCTTGTCATGATCAGTACCCGGGCTGAAATCCAGCAACACAAAGGCTCCGGTGATCAAGGCCACCGCCCCCAGCAATGCTATAAAGGGATTTAGCACAAGACAGGGCAAGGCCGCCACAAAAGCCGCCCCCCCTGATACCATTCCGAAAAATTTGCCAGGCCCGGGCCACCGGAACAGGGTTAGCGCACAAACAAGGGCGCTGATGGAGGCCAGGCAGGCAATGGCCAGGCGCCACACCGGTGGAAAAGGATTTTGTATTCCCATGACCAGCAGCAACGGCAGGGGTGATAATATCAAACCTCCCCATTGCACAGCCACCTTTGCCAGCCGTACGTTTGAAATGTACACCCGTTTCATCCTAAACTTTTTATGTTTGCACCACGCGATAATCCCGTTTTACCAGACATCAGTCTGAAAAAACGGGATTATCGTGTATCAGCCACCCTTGCTTAATAAAACATAAAGCCGGAAGAATCAATATGAAATATTCGGAGAAAGCCTACTAAGACAGCTTTCAAAGATGAAAAGAGAGATGGTCCGGAAAGGTCACCACCGGAAGGTTCACCGTAAAACTGGATCCACTGCCCTCTTTGCTTTTTACCTTTATGGTACCGCCGTGCTTGGCCACAATCCCTTGTGATACGCTCAGCCCCAATCCCGTTCCCTTGCCCTTGGGCTTGGTGGTAAAAAACGGATCAAACACCGAGGAGACAATGTGATGGGGGATGCCATCACCATAATCAATAACAGTGACCTTTACCGCATCGGTCTTTTCATCCAGACATCCCATGACCTGTATTTTCCCCCCTTTCTTCGAGGCGTCCATGGCGTTAAGTAGCAAGTTGACAAACACCTGCTGGAGCTTTTGGGCATCCCCATGTATCCGGGGAAGATCATCGGTAAATTGAATGTCCACGGTGATACCTGATAAACGGATCTGATTTTCCAGCAGAGTGATGGTTTCCTTTAAAAGCTTATGCAGATCCACAGATTCCATGGCAGAAGAGCTTTCCCGGGCAAAGTCCAGGAGATTGCGTATGATTTTTCGGGCACGATCTGTTTCTTCGGTAATATCTTTGAGCATATCTTTACGCTCGTCATCGGACAGCTCTTGATAATCCTCCAGCAGCATATGGGCTGTGAGCATGATATTGTTCAAAGGGTTGTTCAGCTCGTGGGCCACCCCTGAGGTCAGCGTTCCCACAGCCCTCATTTTATGGGTTTGGATAAGGACGGCTTCTCTGGTATCGATCTCCTTTATCATTTCATTGATGGCCACGGCCAGATCCGTAAATTCATCCCGGAATTTTCGTTTAGGCAGAATGGGCCTGAAATCCCCAGAGGCAATGCGCTGGGCATAGACGGAAAACCGATTGAGGGTGGAATAAATTCTCCCCACCAGTAACCAGGCGTTCATGGCAAGAAAAACCAGTAATACCAGAATGGAATAAATATGAAAATTTCGAGAGTGATCAAGGGATTGTTCAAGGGCACGTTTTTCAATGGTCATCATGCTTTGAGCCGAGGCAAGAATCTCCTGACCATATTCCCGAAGGCGGGTTTCGATGTCTTTGGAAAAAGGGGTTTTGTGCAGATCCACCACATTTTGCTGCTGCTTCTGGAACAACTGCCCCAGAAGTGATTCGTAGGATTCAATTTTGTTGAGGATTGTCTGCCGGGTCATTTGATCCTGTAGTTCGGAAAACGTATCAAGCTCCCTGGCAAATAGTGACTTGGCAAGATGAATGTTTTCAATGGCATCGCTGAGATTGGTTCCGTAAAGAAAATAATTTTTCTCATACCGACGGGCCTGCTGAACCTCGGCTGAAAATTCATTAACAAATTCAAGAAAATTCAGCCGGGTCTGAACTTTTTCATTGTTGAGAATCAGCACCACGGCGATGAGCAGAACAAACAGAAACACCAGAACATTACCCAGATAAATTTGTTTCCTCACACTGAAATGTCGCCGTGACATTAAAGTCTGCTGGGCTTCACGAATGTCAGCTATGTGACCATACAGATGTTTCACGGAGTCGTCGCCCTCCCTTTTTTTCTCAGGATTCTCTGAAGTTTGCTGTAGTGTTTCCATTTTTTTATCCATTTTAATTAATGCACAGGTGCGTTGAAATCAAGAGGAGATCCCAGGGCTTCAGCCGCTTTGGCAATAACTTTTCTCAGATCATCTGGCTTAAAGGGTTTGGCAATAAAATCAAACGCACCCTTTTCCATGGCATCCCTTGCCAGGGAAATCATGGCATATCCGGTGATCATGATGATCTTTGTTCGGGGCCATTGATCATGAACCATCTCCAGCACCTGCATACCATCCATCTCTTCCATATATATATCAGTGACCACAATATCAAACTCTTTTTCCCCAATTCGTTTCATCGCCACCAGGGGGTCCTGGAAAACCTCCACATGGCAACCGATTTTTTCCAATGCAGGTTTCAGGCGTTTTCCCACAATAAGTTCATCATCCAACAGCAAAATTTCAAGTTGATTTGACATTTGTGTCTCCTTGGTTCAAAAGGTGGGCTTTATCACACCATGGCCAGCCGGGACAACGAATGGGCAGGGCGACAAGCACCAAAGGTTCTTTCAAAATTATTAATGCGCTTAGTGCGCTTAGGGGACAGATTTAAAAATCTATCCCCACCTCTGCATCAACGGTTGCTCAAGGCAGCTTCATTCACCGGGTCCACGTTCCAGTGTACCTCCAGGTATCCCATGCCCTCCACCTTTCCGGCTATTTCTTTGATGGCGGCAATCTTCTTTGTTTTTTCTCGCTTAAGGCAGCTGGTTGTCACCACAACAGTTCCGTTCTGGGCATGGACATGAATATCGGTCAATGTTTTCAGCAACACATTTTTTACCTTTGCAGCCATGGCCCGATCCGTCAAGTTGCTTATGGAATAGGTCATGGGTTTAAATCGGGGATATCCCACAGTGGCTGCGACGGTGGTCACCGCCTCATCGGGTTTGATCTGATCCAGGTTAATCACCAGATCATAAAGCCTGGGGTCTGCCTCCCGGCGCTGCCAGGCCGCCACAGACCATTTTTCCCGGCGGCGCTCCTTTTTGGTGTCCGTCATGGATACAGACCCATCTCCTCCCACCAGGCGCACTTTTAAGACGTGGGACACCACCAGAACATAGAGGTGTGCCCCCAGCCCCCAACAGACAAGGTCATCCGCCAGTAACCGGTCCAAAACCGCTGTTTCCACACAGGAGAGATAATAGTCCCACAATTTGGAGGGCATCCGCCTTAAAATGGAGGGAGGCGACACCATTGCCTCCCTGAGTTTGGAAGGATCCAGCTCGTACTGCTGGGCAATTTCATCAAGAAAGGTATGGTTCAGGGTTTTATAGCCCAGATGGGTGGCAGTTTCCTGGGCGATTTTATCTTCCAATTCCTGGTTTTCCGAAGCAAAAAGTAGAACGGACATAATGTCCTCCTTATGGTCTAATAGTTCTTCTGTGCGGTTTAGGGGCCTTGTTTTTAAACAGCATCCAGGGGAGCTGGCACACCTGAACGAACTTCAAGATTAAAAATTCCCGGGGTATCCTGTTGAAGGGATGTCAGAAGTTTCTTGAATTTTCCATTATGGGCAGTCTTTTCCGTTGCATAGAGCAGCAGGTTTCCATATTCGCAGGTAATCCCGACTTCCGGGAATTCAGCCACCAGAGCAGCTTTGACATTACAGGCAAGGCTTAAATCCTGCGTTTTTCTAAGGGAGGCATCCGTTGAGTGAAAGGACTTTGTATTGGCGGCACCACAGATGAATTCAACCGCATCGTCCACGGAGAGTTTGTCAATGCAGATCACCATGTCGTACAGGGTATTGTCCGTGGGATCGACATTATATATTTTACGGGTCCATTTTTTTCGCTGATCGTCGTCTTTGAGAATAACAGCCCGGGCGTCATGCTGGGAAATACCTTCTTCTCTCATTTTTTGCATCACACGACTCTCCAGGTTTGCGATGATGCGGATCTTGAGCACATGGTCCAGCCCCTTCAAGAGAAGATGGCCCGCCAGTCCGTGATAGACCACATTATCCTCAGCAACCATTTCCAATAAAGTGGCCCGGACATAGGCAATATAAATCTGCTTTGTATTTTTATATCTGTCCTTGAGTCCGGGCGCATCATGGAGTGCCTGGAGCAGGGTCTGCTGGGAAACATGAAATTTATCACTGGCCTTGAGCATCAAGTCTCGACTCAGAACGTAGTATCTAAGCTTTGCTGCCACTTTTTCAGCCACCGCTTTACCCATGGAATGGGAGCCTCTGGATATAGTAATAATTGGCATTCTGCTATGCTCCTTTTGTTAAATACCGTAAATCAAACTGATCATTGCAATCATCACCACCAGGAAAACCACACTGATCAGACTTCCGGCCTTTATGAAATCCACGGTACGATATCGGCCCGGTCCCATGTAAAGCGCATTGACCTGATGGGTGGGCAGCATAAAGGAATTACTTGTGGCAAGCCCCACCACCAGTGCCGCCATTCTCGGATCCACATTGGCAGCAATGGCCATGTTCACCACAAGGGGTACCAGAAGAACCGTGGCCCCCACATTGGAGATGACCAAGGTAAACAGGGTGGACAGAATGCCGATCACCGTCAAGAGTACGATGGGGCTAACATCACCGATAACACTGAGAATACTGCCTGCAATCCACTCGGCAGTGCCTGTTTTCTGGGTGGCGATGCCCAGAGGAATCAGCCCGGCCAGCAGAAAAATGGTTCGCCAGTCCACGGCCTGGTACGCCTCATCAATATTTATAACCCGTGTAATCACCATGCCAAGGGCACCGGTCATCAATGCCACGGACAGTTGGATATCAAATCCCATGATCATGACCAGGGAAAGCACCAGCCAACCGCCCGCCCAGAGGGCCTTTTCCGGCCGCATATCCTCCAGATCCGTCGGCATACTGAACAGAAGCCCGGCTTCCCGATGCAGGGATTTCAGCCGTTTCCAAGTACCGTAAAATCGGATCACATCTCCGGTCTGCAGGGCAATGGAATCAATGTCAGCCCGGTATGTTTTTTCCTGGCGATGAATCTCCAGGGGTGTCACACGAAACCGATCCTGAATGCGAATTTCCGCCAGTGTCAGCCCGGCAAATGGTGATCTGGGAGAGACAACCGCCTCCACAGTACCCGAGGTTGACGTGTCAAATTCACTGCTGTAACAATCAATGGTCTCTTTGAGTTCCATCTCTTCGGCAAGGGCCATGCGTTCCACATCTTTTTGCCTGCCGCAGACCACAAGATCAACCCCTGCACGAATTTCTGTTTCTGGAGACGGAGAAAGCGTTTTGAAATCAGGGGGTTCTGTCAATGCCAACACATTAACAAGATAACGACGGCGAAGATCCTCCACCCGCACCGGATCACGATAATCCATGAAATCCTCGGAGGTGGTGAGCTCATAATGGGAATTTACTTCCGCCTCATTTGCTTCAAGGCCGTCGATTGTGCAAAAGGCCTCATTGTCCTCTGTCCCCTGGCACTCCCCCTGGGGGAGGATGAACCGACCCAGCAAAACAAAGCAGGTAATGCCGCTGACCAACAGTGCAAGACCGATGGGGGTGACATCAAAAAGCCCAAAAGGTTCTAAATTAAAGGGAAGCAAAAGATCATTGAGCAGAATCAAAGGAGAACAGCCCACCAGGGTGATGGTTCCACCCAAAATGGCACTGAACCCCACGGGCATGAGCAGACGGCTCAGGGGGATCTTCTGCATTTTACTGATGCGCTGGATGGCTGGCAAAAACAGGGCCGCCGCTCCGATGTTTTGCATAAAACTTGAAATAATGGCCACCGTAAAAGAAATGGCCACGATGATCCGGGAGGTGCTGTTTCCTGCCACCGCCAGAACGGGTTTTACCAGTTTGTTGATCATACCTGTTTTGTCAAGGCCAGCACCGATAATGATGACGGCGATGATGGACACCACCGCGTTACTGCTCAGTCCCACAAAGGCCTCTTTGGGGGTTACCAGGTGTAAAAGCGGCAAGGCCACCATCATCAGGATGGCCACCACATCCACCCTGACCCATTCCACAATGAACAGAAAAATAGCCAAACCGATCATAACGAGCACCATGATCATATCCGGTGTCAATTGTCCCATAATATCTCCCTTGTCATCTGTTAATTTTTTAGTGTTTGTTTGTGGGGCTGATTTTGGGATGCCCCTCCCCTTATTTCATGTAAATATTCGGCCAGCACCCCATATTCACCTAAGTTTGGCCTGCTCACCTAACATTCGTATGCTACGCAGTCCCAAATACGCGAATATGGGGCACTGGCCAAACATTTATATGGGCGCATTCCCATTTTTCCGGTACTGTTTATAACTTATTGATTTTATTCGGTCGGCAACAAATTGGCTCAAAAATTATATCTTTACAAATCAAAGAGTTATACCTCCGACCGGGAAAATGGGAATGCGCCCCATTTATATTACCAACCCGAATATTTACTGTTTCATACGTATTAATTTTTTGATATTCGTTTTTTAACCGTTAGAAGCGGACATTCCAAACTCTTGGTCACCCGCCCCAGCCAATGTCTTCTTCCAGACGATCTGCATGCAAAGGGTAAGTCCTGGCTGCTTCCCCAGATAATGACCTGAAAGGGGGGCCTGTCTGCCAGGAATTTCAGCAATTCCTGGGCTGGATCGCCAATCCTCATGGCCGAATTTGTTTTAAGACCATTTGCAAGAAAAGGGGCAGAACAGTCCTCCAGCAAGCGGTTGACCCGGATCCCAATTTTTTTGATATCATGACGTCTGACGCCCAAAAGGTTGGATCCCGAAAAGGACACGTAAACCAGCATGAGAAAGGTGACTTGGGCATTAATTCGCAGGGCAAATTCCCTGGCATAGTGCAAGGCATCAGGAAACACCTGTTCATTTTCAAAAATAACCAACAAATCAGAATTCATACGGGTATTCCTCCTGGCATGAAAGTATTACAAATACTGTGCCAAAAGAACATCAGAAACACATAGAAGATTAACTACTTGGTTTAACTAACAATAAAAGATATGATAAATTTATTAAAAACTTTTTTAAAAAAATATTGGAAACAAGACGTTGCAGAATGCAACGAAGGGGGGAAGGAGAAACACAAGATCTCCCGGGGAATGAGGAGGGAACAGGGCGTTGCAAAAACGAACGCAGGTGTTTTAAAAATCAACGTTCTAGGAAAATGGGGACAGACCACGTTTTTTCTCTTTCCCCATTTTTCTCCTACAAAATTTTTATTTCCCGTTGAAATCCCCCAGATGGCATACAACGACGCGAATTTCAGATTTTGTTAAATGGGGAAATGCTCATTGTCAATGTCCTTGTTTTCTTGTACAAGACTGTTCATCTCAAACTAAATAAAAAAGGAACTATAAAATGAAAGAACAGATCAAGGAATACCCGGTGGTGATTCAGCTCCCCGTACCCTGGGAAAATATGGATGCCTTTGGCCACGTCAACAACACCGCATATTGCATCGGCATCACCGGTGCCAGGCAGACAACCATCGCCAATATTGCCCAAGGGTTGCTGGACAGGACTTTTTTCCTGAATCCTGACCAGCCCTTTGAGAATTTTCAAAAACAATTTTCTGCTATCCGGGGGATAGGAGAATAGACAGTGAATTATGTGGCCATGAGGGGGTTGGGTATGGTGGACAGTTTCCCTGCTGCAGACCTTGGGATCATCAAGGCGATGGAAACACGCGGTAAACTACCCGGAAAAAAAGAGATATTGAAACAGGCGGAGAAATGGCGACCAATGGGAAAACCCCCATTCCCCTGATCATCCCCTGTCACCGGGTAGTGGTCGCCAATGGGGACTTAACCGGATTTGCCCACGGCCTGAACATCAAAGAAAAACTCATCGCTCTGGAAAAAGACTTATCTTCCTGCAAACAAAAAAATAAGTATGGTGTCCCCTGATTTCTTGGTGTCCCCTGATTTGAAGCAATGAACATAGACATCAGCACCAAAGGGCAGCAGACCAAAGCCATCCATGCCGGAGAATCCCCGGAAAAACAAAATAGTGCGTCATCCCCCCACATCTGCATGTCCTCCACCTTTGTCGTAGACAAACCGGCCAGTTTTATCTACCTGATGGAAACTGAAGATCTAATTGAGTCCTCCTATCGACTTGAGGGCAGTGAGCGTGAAAAATACGAAGCAACTGCCGGCAGCGAAGGCTTGTTCCGCTTTTCCGTGGGACTTGAAGATGCTGATGATTTAATTAAAGATCTGGATCGAATTTTGTAGATATTCGGCCAGCACCCCCATCTTCACTTAAGTTTGGCCTGCTCACACAGCATTCGTATGCTACGCAGGCCCAACTTAGAAAGTTCATAACAAACAATCTGCCCGTCTTCACTTAAAAAATGCAGTAAATACTGTTCATTAAGTTTTAAAGTGGGTAGGTTAATTCTTAGGAAGTCCCTTAGAGGAATATGGGACACTGACCAAACATTGACAGAACCAACCCGAATATTTACCCTTTTGGGGTGGCCATCCATTTAAGCCATTTTTAAGGCAGGCAAGAGGAGTCGCCTCTCTTCAAGAACAATTTTCCCCGCTTTTTTAAGTGCTTTCATGGCCCGGGTAATACTGACTCTATGGGCACCGGTCAAAAAACTAAGGTCTTCATGGGTCAGTGGAAATTGAATCACCACGCCTCGAGAACTTTGTGCTCCATGGGCCTTTGCGACATGACAGAGTACCTGATAGAGACGATCTTCAATGTTGGTAATCGCAATATTGCCCACACGGGTTGTGAGCCATGAAATCCTTTCACTAAGGGTTTTTATAATCTGGAGCCCAACCCTGGGATACGCCAACACCAGTGCTTCAAATTGCTTTCGGCTGAAACCGCATGTCAGTGTATTTTCAAGACAAACCGCACTGACAGGGTATTGTCCTTCTTCAGAGAACATATTCTCCCCCACAAAATCACCGGCTTTTCGTATGTCAAGGGTCAGCTCCGTACCATCTTCAAGCACTTTGGAAAGCTTAACACGGCCGCCTTTGATCAAAAACATTTCATTTGCAGGCTCCCCTTGTAAAAATATGGATTGCCCCTTGGTTGATTTTTTTCTCAAGGCCTCATGGCTCAAGGCTTTTACCTCAGCAGCATCAAGCCCTTCAAATATCCAAAGATTCCCAATACAGACAGGTGATAGTTCAATATCATCACCCGCTATTTGTTGACATAGGCAAGCCATTCTTTTTTCTTATCCTTTTTTTAGGCACCAACGATTAAATGGGCACCGCGTGCACTTTATTAATAATAAAACTACCAGGATTCTGTTTATGTTTCAACTATATCAAGAAAGCCCCAAAATTTCTGTAACCGTCGCTACAAAACAATTTTTTTGGGGGGGTGTTAAATGTAGAATGGGTTCTCCAGTAGCTACTGAGCGGATCGGCACTACCCTTTTTTATTCACAATTTCACAATATGTAGCCGTTGCTACAGACGACCCATGGTAATTATCATATTATAGAGCTGCTTGCAGAAATAAAAACCTTCAGATCGGCTCGCTGCATGGAGTGGTCACATTGTTGTATTATCAATATATAGTGTTATCACGTGGGGAAAAATTATTTCTGCAAAACCCTCTATAGGTACAGAAACGATTGCAAGTACCACTTTATTAATTGTTTAAAAAGGAGTATAGATCATGAAAGTATTGGTTACTTATTATAGCCAGAGTGGAAATACGGAAAAAATCGCCAAAGCCATCTGCGAGGAAGCCGCCAAGGCCAGTGATGCCGCCTTGAAGAAACTTGAAGAACTCACCCCTGATATGGTCGCCGAGTACGATTGCATTTTCATGGGTTCGCCCCTGCACTCCGGTAGCCTGGCAGCCCCGGTAAAAAAGTGTCTCGGTGTTCTTAAGGCGACTTCCGGTCAGCAGATGGCAGGTTTTATTACCCACATGGCCCCGGCCTACCCAGATCAAGATATGGAAGCCTTTGCAACCCCCATGAAAGCGGCATGCAAGGAAAAAGGTATCGAATTCAAAGGATGTTTTGACTGCCAGGGCTTTCTGGCTGAATCCATGCACGTGCCAGTGCAGAACAAATTGAAGATGGATGATAATCAGTGGGCAGAAATGGTCAAGCAGATGACCGGCCATCCCAACCAGGAAGATGTGGACAACGCCAAAGCGTTTGTCAAAGCTCTTTTTGCATAACTGCTCAACCAAGATCAATCTCAACAAATAAGGAGCAACAAATGAAAATCTTAGGTATTTCCGGCAGTCCACGCAAAGACGACCGTTCTGGAACCAACAAACTCGTTCGGACCGTTCTCGAAGCCACCGGACTTGATTATGAGTTAGTTTCCCTGCGGGGAAAGTGCATTGACGGGTGCATCGCATGCCTCGGTTGTGCCAATGACAACATCTGCAAGGTCAAGGATGACATGACGGACCTGCGTGACAAGATCGTGGAAGCAGATGCTTACGTGATCGGCGCACCCAATTACTATTCAATCCTCAACGCAAAAACCCATGCATTTCTGGAGCGTTTTTTTCAGTTCCGCCACCAGGAGGGCAATACCCTCTGGGGCAAGCTCGGCGTGGCCGTGGGTGTGGGCGGTACCGTCGGAAATTTTCCGGCAGACGATATCGCAAAATTTTATGAGTATAATTTTATCGAAACCGTGGCCACGGTGGACGGCCAGGGCGCAGCGTCTTGCTTTTCCTGCGGTTACGGCGAAACCTGCCACGTGGGGATTCCCATCATGCTTTTAGGCGAGGGTGTCAAGATAACACCCGACATGGTTCCCGACGTCGCAAGGCAGCCGGATGTAATCAAAGCCGCCGAGGAAGCGGGTAAAACCCTTGCCGCCCGCCTCACCGGCGACCATAACCGGGAAAAGGTCACGGCCAACGTGCAGGCCAAAATGATGGAAAAAATGCAACACTCCGTGTAACTGTGCAAAATGATGAATAAGCCTGTCCCCATTGGTCCACCAAGGGAAAATGGGGACAGACCACGTTTTTTTATCTCCCCATTTTCTCTTACAAAATGTTTTTTTAAAGCCGCTTCCGAAAATCGCCAGCATATCTTTTTCCATAGTGATAAATCTATTTCCGGAAAACGGATCTGGAAAAAAGAGGGACAATGAAAGAAGAATACAAAATTGCCAGGATTGCAAAGGATAAAAATTTTGACGGAAAGTTCTTTTTTGGGGTTAAAACCACGGGGATTTTCTGCCGTCCCTCCTGCCCCTCCCCCACAGCCAAAGAAGAGAATGTGGTCTATTTCAAAGATATGTTCGAGGCCCTTGATCAGCATTACCGACCGTGCCTTCGGTGCCGTCCGGATATACACTTGGATTATTACAATGGTAATGTTTCGGGTACCCTTATGGTTCAGACGGCCCTCAAAATGATCTACAACGGCTATTTAAACGACCATTCCGTTGCAGAGCTTGCAAATAAACTGGGTGTCTCGAACCGCCATTTACGGAAAGTGTTCATCGAAAATTTAGGGGTGCCGCCGGTCAAGATCGCCAGGTACCACCGGGCTCTTTTTGCCAAAAAATTGCTCATGTTTTCGGACAAGTCGGTTACCGACATCTGTTTTGCCTCGGGATTCGGTTCCATTCGTCAGTTCAACCAGGTTTTCAAAGATATTTTCGGTATTAAGCCATCGGCGGTAAAAAAAGAAAGGGACGATTCCAAAGAGGGAAACACTACCTTGCTGTTGTCCTACACCAAGCCGTTAAATTTTTCCCAGGTGATTGAATTCATGAAAATCAGAACCATCAAAGGAGTGGAACTCATTGATGAACAAAGCTATGCCAGGACGTTCAGAACAACTCAGTCCAAAGGATACTTCATTGTAAGGGATAATCCCAGCAAATCAGTGCTTGAATTGAGTATCCTCTGTGATGATATCCAGTGTTATATGGAGATCTATAACCGGGTACGCCGGATGTTTGACCTGAATACGGATTTTTTTCCCATCAATAAAAAATTCAAAGGGGACAAGCATCTGTCCAAAGGTATGGCGGGCGGCCATGTCCCTCGTCTGCCCATTGCCTTTGATTCCTTTGAATTTTGTGTCAGGGCCGTTCTGGGGCAACAAATTTCAGTACAGGCCGCATCCACCCTGGCCTCACGCATGGCAAAAAAGGCGGGACCTGAAACGGAAAAAGATTTTCCTGCGGGGTTGGATTATTTTTTCCCCGGACCCGAGGAAGTGGTGGAAACCAGCCTTGCGGGCATCGGCATCACCGGTGCCAGGCAGACAACCATCGCCAATATTGCCCAGGGGCTGCTGGACAGGACTTTTTCCCTGAATCCTGACCAGCTCTTTGAGAATTTTCAAACACAATTTTCTGCTATCCGGGGGGTAGGAGAGTGGACAGTGAATTATGTGGCCATGAGGGGGTTGGGTATGGTGGACAGTTTCCCTGCTGCAGACCTTGGGATCATCAAGGCGATGGAAAAACACGGTAAACGGCCCGGAAAAAAAGAGATATTGAAACAGGCGGAGAAATGGCGGCCTTACAGGGCCTATGCCGCTCTTTGTCTCTGGAACCAGTAAACAAGGAAGCGTCTGATGTTTTACACAAAATTCAATACCCGGTTCTGCAAGGTCATCCTGGCCGGGGATGAAAAGGGGCTGGCGCATTTGCACCTCAACACCGGAGAAGGCAGCCGGGAATAATGGGGACTTAACCGGGTTTGCCCACGGCCTGAACATCAAAGAAAAACTCATCGCCCTGGAAAAAAGAAGAATCAAATAACATGTTGATTTACAGAAAGAAAAATGACCATTAAAACGTACTTTAATCCCGGTTGTGTTTTAAGCATTTATAAACCTGAAATGGAGCATAAGATTTTAGATTTTTTGAACCAAAATTATAAAGAAACGGCTATACATAAAATATGTTGTCGCCATGACCCGCAGCTTGAAAAAGGGTCGTTGATAATAAATGTGTGTGCGGGTTGTGATAAACGGTTCGGAAGTCTATATGCGGGAATATCAACAATATCTCTGTGGGAAATAATTGATGGCCTTGATTCATTTACGTATCCGGATTATAAGGGGTTAAAAATGTCCGTACACGATCCTTGCCCTGTGCGGGAAAAACCGCAGATCCATCAGGCTGTACGCAATTTGCTTGAAAAAATGAATATTGAAATTGTCGAAACAAAGTTCATAGGAAGACGATCTGTATGCTGTGGCGATGATTTTTACCCAAAACTTTCTTTGCACAAAGTTCACAATTTGATGAAAAAACGGGCTGATTCTATGCCTTGCGAAGATGTCTGCGTATATTGCGTTTCCTGTATTAAATCGATGCATATTGGCGGAAAAGCCCCACGGCATTTAGTAGATCTTTTGATGAATGAAAAGTGTCAACTAATTTATTTTCAACATAGAAACCAAATCGAGCCATAAAAACTATATATAACGAATCAAATGACTTGCCAATCGGAAAAGACAAATGGGAACGTATTGATGCAGCGGAACTTGTTTCTAATTTTGAAAAGAGGGTTCAAACTATTAGCCAGCGTGATTTTGCGGAAATGGCCGATGTCCCAAGATTAACCTTGCGGTATTGGCTCGCCAGAAAGAATAGCATCGATGCACATCCTGCCTTAATTGAGTTTTTTGAAAATCCAATCGGAATTGCTTTTTTGCATAGACTGTTAACGGCTGCCCACGTATCGTTCACAAAGAATGGAACGGCCAGTATCCACAATATTAGTGATTTTTTGGAGAAATCAGGCCTGGCCCCATTTGTGGCATCATCCGATGTGAGGTGTGAGTTACTGTGGGCCGACCCCATACCCCCCATACCCGTCCACAGGGTTCCCTCGGCTCAAAAAGAGCCTGAAATCATCAGAGATGTGTTCATCTTCTGATACCTTTTCCCAGAAGGTATGTGCCAGTTGCCGCAAGTCATTGATAACATTTTTATCAAGCTCCGGATCTGGAATTTCCGAAACATCAAAATTGAATGGCCGGACCTCACCCCCGCTGTTCGGAGCAAACCCCATGGAACACATATCATAACAGGGCAATAATTTAAAAGTATCCCCGTCTATGAACAAGCTGAGGTTACCCAAATGCATGTCTGTATTATAAATCAGCTGACCGAAATACCATAATTGTCCGGCAATATGAACATCCTGTTCATGCACCTGACCCTGGTCTTTCAATCTGTTCATCACACGTGCCCAGTTATAACCGACGCCAACAAATTCGGCATCAATTGCCTGTAGTGAGATCATTG
Source organism: uncultured Desulfocicer sp. (assembly GCA_964433355.1). Classification (GTDB taxonomy): domain Bacteria; phylum Desulfobacterota; class Desulfobacteria; order Desulfobacterales; family Desulfobacteraceae; genus Desulfocicer. The sequence goes on along the minus strand of CAYSSE010000015.1, from coordinate 9,124 downwards.
AGTATCTGCCGAATATACCCAAACGGTCAAATCTCTGTGATTCGAGAAACAGGCGGCCTTCCGCTTCGAAGTACCTGGTCTCTGCAGCAGGACATATATTCTCATTGATGATTTGCGCTGCATGATACTCGGTTATCAAAATATCCCGCCACCTCCTTGCGATTTCTGTGTCATCTTTGGGAGAAAACTTAACAATGACATGGGACTCGTAAAGGCCGCTGAATGCGGTAAACTTCGGTTGTTCTCCACCAGCTGATGATCCCGGAACTTCCCCATTCATGACATCCTCTGCCACCTGTGGATATGATATAATCCCATTTGGCAGGCGAGATAGACGCAAGATGGACTGTTCCCCCAGAATAAAATTCCCGGGCAAATCATCCCCGTTAGATATCAGATATTTCCCGATATGGGAATTTGTCCACTGTCTTGGATCAGAGGGAAATCCTTCGAGTCGCGTTGCCATTTTACGTGAGATCTGTCTACCTAAAAAACCTTGGGGTCTCAGATCATAAAGAAAATATGGCAGGCCGTCGTACAATCCGCTCCCACTATCACCAAGCAGCAGAGGGGAAATTTTTGCCACAGGTTGAAGAAAATAGCCACCATGGCTTAAGGGGCGAAGGTATGCAACCACACTGATTTTACCGAGGGGGTTCACCATACCTAATGGTATTTTATCATTAACACCAAATGCATTGCAGGCTAAAGCATATCTGACTGATCTGCCTTCCTGAATCTGCACAACAGTGTCGCCCATCTCCCTGAGTCTGCGTGCAACAGAACTCTGACTCAGCCTGGTTGCGGCCTGGATCTCTCTGGATGTTGAAGGACCTCGTTTCAGATATTCTTCGATTGACTGTGGCATCGCCTAACTTGCTTTCGTATTTTGGGTTTTATTGTGACTAATAATTTATGGTGCATTTTATGTCATATAAATCATTAAATCAATATATTATTTTTTTAATAGGGCCGGTTTGATTTGAAATACGACTAATAATTAGGGATGGAAATAAAGATTGTTTTCTAACTTCCGAGGCAGGTTTTTATTTTTTCCTTGCTAGAAAGTTTAACAATCTGCATGCACCGGATTATACCGGTGATGTTCAAGTTGGATTTGCAAGGGTGCGTTGTGAAGAATGCGGTCATGAGTATTTATTGACATTTTCATGTCAGCGCAGACATTTTTGTCCATCCTGCTGAGGGTACTTGGACACTTCATTTTCATATAAGCAAATCGGCAATAACGAATTTAGGGCTTGGTTCTATCTTGGTCCAGAAGCCCAACAAATTTTGATTATTCCATTTTTTCTATCCAATATGTAGCAGTTGCTATAGACGACCTATGGAAATTATCATATTATGTGTCTTAAAATGATTTCAAGCACCATCTTATTAATTATTTAAACAGGATCATAGATCATGAAAGAATCACCGGTTTTTGATGAAATATATGAAAAATATCTTATGGATATATCAGCCGTAGATCTGAGCCAAGTGGGCAACTGCCTGGGCATTACCGTTGATGGTGATAAGGCATCTATCCCTTTTTACGGAATCCTGCATCACGTCTCGGGTAAGGGTGTCATGAATGCAGAGGGAAGACGACCTACTCACGCGGTTAGCGTCATTCTATGCCAGTATTTACTTTTATGCCCCAAACAAGCGCCGCCTGGAACCGACGAGTGGGTTAAGTACCACAATTTTCAGGATGCGGCACCTTTTGCACAAGGTTTCAGGAACACCGCAGAACTACCCATCAGCAAAACGTTTTCCGGGAAGCTGGATGATCTCAAAAATGCATGCATGGCACTGGGAGGTCATCCGGGAGATGCACCGTTCAGTTGCGATTTGGCCATCAAATTTACAGTGCTTCCCAAGGTGAATTTATTCATGCTGTTCAACGACCAGGATGAGGAATTCCCGGCAGAATGTTCGATCTTATTTGAGAAGCATGCCGATGCCTATCTGGACATGGAATGCCTGGCCATGTTAGGCATGATACTGGCTGGATGGTTGAAAAACGGACCGGAATACAGGGATGGCAACATTTAATGCCGTAAAGCTCGACCTAAAACCAGGTCTGAAAAAAATAACAAATGAACTTAGCGCCCTTTGGGCGAACTTTTTACAACCCGTTGATTTAACAGTTTATAAAATGGAAATTCCTATACTATTGAATTATGGTGCAATAGAATGAGCAACAAAAAATTTGATCCACAAAAATTAAAGAAGCTGAACAATCCCCAACGATTGATGGATATACCTCCTGATTATGTTCAGAACAAACTGAATATGGGGGAATCCGAAACAATAGTTGAAATCGGTGCCGGAACCCTTTGAAAAGATAAATCTGAGGGCCTACTTTCTCGGCTCTGACGATACCTTCAGGGAAATGGCCGGTTATGCTCGGCAAGTGCTGAACCTTCATCTTAGGGACTTAGCCGAATATAGACTACCAGTATGTCCAGTTTAATATGTTGATATTGCATTATAAAAAATTTTAATTTGGTAGTTTATTATCGTCGAAATTCCTTAACTTATTGAGAACTTACCGTCTCTGGACTTCAGGGTAAATTCCGAGGGGCATGTTTTTAAAGCCTTTTCCACCAGGTCCGCTTCCATCCAGACCCGTTTTGTTTCATATCCACGGTGCATCCATGGTCAGCCAGCAGAGACAAGACCTCCTTATCCTCAATAATCACTCCAATTTCATGGAGAATTCTCAGGGACCGGTCGTGGATAGCCTTGAGGTCTTCTTTCCCCAGAAGTTCCAGAGGTTTTTTACATTGAAATTGCTTGATCACTGTTTTTCACCTTTGTATTGTTGATGATCCGAATATATCACTGATTTTACAAAGTGTCCCGGCTTGGTTGGGTAGCCATTATTCCAAATCAAATTTTTTGATTTTACGCCACAAAGAGGCACGATCAATGCCCAAAATCTCTGCGGTTCTTGTTTTTGCATTATTGTTGATATGTAAAAGGTGGGCAATATAATCCCTTTCCAGTTCTGCCAGGGTCATCATATCTTTTTCAGGTCTCTGGTAGGTATTAAGTTCCAGCTCTTCAAGATCCGCCGGTAGATCACAGGCCCGAATTTCATTGGACCGGCTGATGGCAACGGCCCGTTCCAGGATATTTTCAAGCTCCCTGACATTTCCCGGAAAGGCATACCCAATGAGCAAAGACATGGCCCGGGATGAGATGGCCCTTATCTGCTTTAAGCCTTTGCGGTTCAGGCAATCCAGGATGTGATAGGCCAACAGGGGGATATCTTCACTGCGCTTGTTCAGGGCCGGGAGATTGATGTTAACGACATTGATGCGGTAATACATGTCTTTTCGAAATGCACCGGTCTGAACCTCGGTTTTCAGATCTTTGGCCGTGGCCGAGAGCACCCGGATATCAACGGAAATGGCCTGGGTTCCCCCCACCCGAACAAGTTCTCCTTCCTGGAGTACCCGCAAGAGTTTTACCTGCATGGAGTGGGGCATCTCGCCGATTTCATCCAGAAAGACAGTGCCCATGTTCGCCGTTTCCAAAAGCCCGGCCCGGGTTTTCACGGCACCGGTAAAGGCCCCCTTCTCATGCCCAAAAAGCTCACTGTCCAGAAGGGTTTCAGTAAAGGCTCCACAGTTCACCGCCACAAAGGGACCCCGGGATCGTGAGCTTGCAAGATGAATACTCCTGGCCACCAGCTCCTTTCCGGTGCCCGAGTCCCCGGAGATCAAAACACTGCAATCCGTCGGGGCAATCTGATGAATCATTGTCTGTATATCTCTGATTTTTGGACTGTTCCCGATGATCACAGGGGGCGAAAAGCTGCATTCGGTGTCTTCTTTTACCTGGGCTGCCTGGGTTCTCAGCCTCTGACGGTTAAGGGCATTTTCCACGACTTCCAGAAACTGTTCTGGTGTAAATGGTTTTTGTAAGTAATGGAAGGCCCCTTCCCGGGTGGCTTCAATGGCATTGTCAATGGAGGCATAACCGGTCATGAGAATGACATCTATGGCAGGGAAACGGGTCTTAATGGCAATCATCAGCTCCAACCCATCCATGCCGGGCATTTTCATGTCTGTGACAACGAGATCATAGGGGGACTCTTCCAAACGCTTCAGAGCCCCTGTCGGATGGGTATAAGAGGAGACAAGATACCCCTGCTTCTCCAGAATCCGTCTCAATCGCTTGAGAGCAATACCTTCATCGTCCACCAGCATAATTCTGGCTGTTGTTGCCATCTGAGCAATATCCTCCTTGTTTTTTTTAGCGATACAACACGCCCATGGCCTGGCGAAGCTCCTGAATGGGAATCTGACCTGGGGCGGATTCAACCGCTCCCATGGCAAAGGTCATATCAGAGCCGAAAAGCCCTCCGGCAAGGCGACTCACAAGGCCCTGTTTCCCCATGGATATGGTAATCATGGGGATTTCAAGGAGATCTGTTCTGGCCTTTAAGGTGGCGTTCAACAATAAAAGAACGTCCTTATAATTGTTGGGCATGGCCGCCAGTTTAGCAATGTCCGCACCCAGATCCTGGGCCCGAACCAACCGCTCCAGTATCACGCTTTCCTCCGGGGTCTTTTCAAAATCATGGGAGGACAATATTAATTTAACGCCATTTTGCTCTGCACCATAACGGATGCTTTCAATAAAATCCACATCATTGCACAATTCAACGTCCACAATATCAACCAAACCTGTTGCCATGGCCTGGGTAATGACATCCAGCCGGGTATCACGATGCCGGGAAATTTGGCCCATGCCCCCCTCAATATCAATGCGGCAGGTAAATATCAGCGGAACATCTTCCATGGCCGTGCGAAGATCTACAAGGGGTGTAAGAATATCTTCTACATCGCCCACACTGTCCAAGGCATCAACGCGCCACTCCAGAAGATCGGGGGCAAGGGGCATGAGCGCCCGGGCCTGGCGCAGTAGGTCCGCCCGGTTCGTTGCCACCAGAGGCAGGCAGATCAGCGTATCAGGGCCACCGATAATTTTTCCCCTTACATTGACCGGTCGCTGGCAATTCATTCTCATATTAATTTTCCTTTCAACGGGTTTTTTCATTTTCGATATATGGTATATAAAAAAAATTGATCATCCCATATTAAAATATAATTGTACGGCATCTTCATGAATGCGGTGATTACCGGATGGGTCGCGGATGAAGACCCCGCCATTTTGGCAAAACTCAAAGAAGATCGTTACGATTTTCAGCCTCCCCTGGATATTGTGGATGGAACTGCCCGTATCTGCGATCTCTTTTTCCATGGCATTCTCACAGGCAAGCACTGGTGTGGTAACTTTTTAAAATATTATTTTTCCATTGACTGATAAACGATTCAAACTTAAAGAGAAATGGTAGGCAAGGGCCTTACCGGTTTTTCCACAGGCATCCACACAATCTCCACAATTGGTACACTGGGCCAGAGACCAGCCATCTAAGCGTTTGGGGTTCAGATCCAGGGAACAGGCCCGCTGGCAGGGAAATGGGGCCTTATTTAAAACACATTTTTGGGGGGTGAAAATAATTTTAAGCCCAAAGGGGTTTAACTGCTTGATAACGGACAAGAGAACAGCTTGCGGACAAAACCACCGACACCAAAAGCGGGTTTGCAGTAAAAATTCCACCAACAAAACAGCTCCCATAAACCAAATGGCAGGGTGCAGTATTTTTTGCATAAAAAGGTATTGAAAAATATTGGAATATTGAAATGGCATTGACACTTGGTTTAAAATGGGCGCCTTGAAAAAAAAACAAACAATCAGGAAACCAGCGCAAAAGACTGCTAATTTTACTTCAAATCCTCTTTTGTGAATTTTTCTATTGCTGAATTTTTGGGGCCATACCCTGGAAGAAAAACAATTTATAAGCTCTGACAACAACCCAAAGGGACAAATCCAGGAGCAAAAAATAGTACCCAGGAAAAATGAAATGGCCAAGACCATTCCGGCTCCGATCAAAAGCCCAACGGGCAGGTAATGATTTTTAAGTATTACCTGAAAAACAGCCAGAGGATCTGAAAATGTCACCCCCCCAACATGGATGTTTAAAAAATTTCCCCAGATAAAGTTAAATCCAGCCTGGTTCAGCGTGGGAAGTATGATAAAAAGGGCTGCAACACCTATCTGAATAGCTCGTCGCCAAGTATGGATTTTTATCTTTTTCATTTCAATGCTCCTTTCTGGCATTGTTTATTACCTGATTACGAACAAAAAGTCTCCAAGTTATATATGGGGATATAGAAACATGACTCTTCTCCTTTTTTTTAAATAAGTATTGGGCATCATTCATATGAGCATAGAAGTAAGTATCCCCACATATATTTTTCGGTATTCAACAGACATATTCCATTGATATTTATGAGTTTTATTTTGAGTAACAAATGTTTGGGTACTTACTTTACAGTCTTTTGGAAAAAAGTCCCCGGAAATGGGGAATGCCCTAAAAAAATGTAAAGTAGTTTTGAAGGATGCCGAATATTGTATCCACAATGCGAGCATTACTCTGCCGCTACCCTTGGTAACGAATGACCACAATTTATAATCAAAATCGTAAATTCAATGTATGGCATATAAGTACCTGAGTATATATTCCTCAAAATAAAATCCATAAATATAAACGGTATATCTCTGTGGAATACCGAAAAACATATGCATGGGTACTTAGCTCCAGACCAGGGATCAACAGATTCAATATCCTCACCAGGTATTATCTAAAATATCGATTTGCAATAATGCTTTTTTCAATGTAATTTACTTTTATTTTATACATAAACTATTAATATGCTACCCATTTAATTGTGATTAATCTAACGAGCAACAATAATCAATAAGGATTATCCATGAACCTTTTCCCCATAATTCGCTGACGTAGATGCCGCACTGCTGCCCGTGTTGGCGGCTGCTGTACAACTGCATGGGGAATGTAGGCAGGAAAGTCCTTTTATCCTCTTCCAGACTGACCGTTCTTCATCGTCTCATTCCTTTTGTAGTTTCAAATCCATAAAATCCCATGCACAGAAAGTGCCACAGGGGATTCAAGATTTTATGGCAGATGTATCTGTCATACGGTCATCAACTTATCTGGGAGAAACATACCCAGTTTTTTTGCAAAAGGAATTTCACTATGCTGGATCGGTTGAATATCACCCACCAGAAAACAGAAATCAAAGACAAGGTTCGGGAACTGCTTCCCGATGGAAATTTCAACATTTGCCTGACCTGTGGCGCCTGCGCCAGCGGTTGCCCTGCCACGGCCATCCTGGATATGGATCCTCGTAAATTTGTACGTATGGCCACATTGGGCATGGATGCGGAGCTGGAAAGAAATCCCTGGATCTGGGTTTGCACCATGTGTAAACGATGCTATGACATTTGCCCCATGCATCTTAATATCCCCCAGCTCATTTACTATATCCGCTCCCAATGGCCCAGGGAAGAACGTCCCAAGGGGATTCTTGGCTCCTGTGATCATCATTTAAACTCCCGGGGGGGTGCCATGGCCCAAGATCTGCGATTTGTACTCAAACAAGTCGTAGGAGAAGACAATTTTGTAGATATGACCCCAAATCTGTCCAACAATTTTTGTTGTGGGGGCGGTGGTGGTTCCCTGCAATCAGGGCTGAATAATGAACGGCATACCTATGGTAACGTCAAATTAAATCAAATCATGGCCACCGGCGCTGACTATGTGGTTACTCCCTGCCACAACTGTCATGCCCAGATTGAAGATCTCTCCCACCACTTTAAAGCTGGATATCAGACCGTCCACCTCTGGACACTGATCTGTCTATCCATGGAAATGTTGGGAGAAAATGAAAGAACTTACCTCGGCCCGGATCTGGCCGATTATGGACTGGAATAAAGGAGAAAAAAATGATCAACGTTACTGAAAAAGCACAAAAAAAAATTAAAACCTTTTTTGAAGGCAGAGAGATAAAGCCTGTTCGGATTTTTCTAAATCAGGGATGCGGTGGTGCCCAACTGGCCATGGCTCTGGATGAAAAAAAAGAGACAGACTCCGCAACAGAAATTGACGGGGTAGCCTACCTCATGGACACCACCCTGTTGAAAAATGCAACCCCGGTTGAAATTGACTTTTCAGGAGCAGGATTCCAGATTTCTTCCAGTTTGGAGCTCTCCTCAGGGTGTGCTTCCTGCGGCAGTCATGGCTCCTGCTGTTCATAATGAAACGCAAAATATATATACACACCCGGCTTGAAAAGGAACTGGAACGTCTCAAAGATCAGGAAAGCACACCGGGATTTGCTGCCGATAAAGCCCGTCAAATCATTCGTTCCCTTGCCGGAGGAGAAGCCCTGATAAATGCCGGAAGACTCTCCAGAAAGGGAGAGGCCCGCATTCGAAATTGTCTGAAATATAATCTTGGCAAAGGGTATCGACTGATCTGTGTAAAAGAAAAAAATAATATTTACGTGCTGTTCAGCGGCAATCACGACAGTTGTCACACTTGGCTGGACAAGCACCGGAGCCTTAAAATTGAAAACATCATGGAACAAATGCTTCCCTTTGGCGGCAGTTCCTTCCCGGCCTGCGCCGTGCGTTCCCCCCATTGTAAAACAGGTAGAAGACCTGAAACCGGGAGGATGAATGACCCATGGGGAGGAATAGATGAAGATGCAGATTTCCTGCCGACAATTTCACAGAAGGACCTGAGAACCGTTTTTCAGGGAATTGTCAATGCCTTGTCATGATCAAACCTGCATCACCGGTTTTACCTGTACCCGCAACAAGAGAAAGTCTGCTCTTAGAGCACAATATCTATTATATAACATACATGGCTGTAAGACCAGCCACAACGAAAAACGAAAGTCCTTTAATTTTAGCATGTTGCTGAGACTTTCATATAAAACATACATGGCTGTAACCACCAGCCACAACGAAAAATGAGAGATCGGGGGACACCTTACTTAATTATTCCATGGATCGGATGATACCTGAAGGGAACCCATTGGTTGACGGTTTTTTTATTAAAAGTCTGGCACATACTTTGGACTGCAAACTTAGGCTTAAGAAACCGGGCCTAAAAAAAAGATAAGTAAGGTGTCCCCCAATCTTATCACTTACGATCTTATCTCTTTGGATCTTGGGCCCC
>CAYSSE010000014.1:0-36061 GCA_964433355.1 uncultured Desulfocicer sp. | reverse complement strand
TAACAGTTCCGGGTCGCTTCCATTACCCCTCCCCGGGGGCGGCATACAGCCATTTTCAATATTCGTTGTGTCCAGCAGGACGGGTGTGTCCCACTTTTTGCACAAACTCATTTCCAGGTAAATGCTTGAAAGAAAATATTACCATCATGACTTGGTTATGATATAAAAAATAATAAACAAAAGATCTAAATAAAATTTTATTTAGATTACAGTGTGTTATGATGGCTATTGAACCGAGGGTATGATATGAAGTGTTCTGAATAATTCAGAGTTTTAGGAGGCTGTGGGGATAAAAAGCATGAGAAAAAATATTTGTATACTGTTTTGTACACTGGTGGTGTTGATTTCAGGTGGGCCGTGTTTTGCTGCTGAAACCCTTGGGAGTCTGCAAACAAGTGCCTGTGAAAACCGTGATCTGGTAAAGCGCTATCAGGCGGATCTGGATATCCTTGTGCAGGAGGAGACAAAGGTCCGGGGGGAGTTTCTTCCCTCCCTGGATCTGGGGTACACCCTGAATAGATTGAACCATGACACTGCCATCGGAGAGAATCGGGAAAATGATACCTTTTCCGGGGCTGTTTCCTGGAATGTTTTTGCCGGGTTTAAAGATTATTATACCCTTAAATCGGTGCAAAGCCTGACCCGGGCCGGGGAATTCAGGCTGGATTTAATCCAGCAGGATATCCGCCTTAATGTTGCCATGGATTTTCTTGGGATTTATCGATCCATGGAAAACCTCAAGGTGGCAGAGGCTGCGGTTAAGCTTTACGACGATCGCTTGCGCCAGATTGAGCTCAAGGTCAAGGTGGGTGTGTTAAAAAGGACTGATTTTTTAAAGGTCAAAGTGGAGATGGACAATGCGCTTCAGACCCGGAGACGGGTGGCGGCTGCTGTGGCTGCGGGGATAAACCGGTTGGCCTTTGAAGTCGGTAAACCCATTGATCGCACTGAGCTTGATTTTTCTATTTTTAATGAACTACCGCAAACGGGCCCTGCTGAAGGATATCAACCGCAGCTTCTGGCAAATCGAAGTGATCTTAATGCCTTGAAAATGGCCTTTGCCGCCGCTGAAGCGACGGTTTCCGCATCCAAGGCATCCCTTTATCCCCAAGCAGACCTGTCTCTTGGCTATAGCTCCCATACCCGGGATGCTTTTTTTCCTGAATCCTTTGAGAACTCAGATGATGAAGTGCGTTGTCAAGCGGTGATCTCCATGAACCTTTTTGATGGCATGAAAAAATATGCTGTCACTCGACAGGCAAGGCTTGAGCAGCAAAAAATAAAATTTGATATCAGAGAGCTTGAGGAGACACTGAAAACAGAGCTTGAAAATATTTTGCTTGATATGGAAGTGGCCTTTGATAACCTGGAAGTGGCAAAGACAGGAACCGTTGAAGCAAACGAAAATTTAAGAATCACCGATCTTGCCTTTGCCCAGGGCATTGGCACTTCCACGGACGTTTTGGATGCTATTTTTGGTATTTCCCGGGCCAGGTTCAACCAGGTTAGCGCCTACACCGAGGTGTTTGACTCCCATTTTAGACTCCGACGCCTTTTGGAAGATTTTTGATCAGGCCCCGATCTGTCCAACCAGGAGAGATAATTAGGTGTTTTGTTCAATCAGTTGAAACCGCAAACGCCTGTTTAAAAATCAGGCTTTGAAAAAGTAACAGGATATCAATATGTGGAAAACTAAATTTGTCGCTACCCGGATGTCTGTGATGGTCGTTGGTGTTTTGTTTTTTTTAATGGGGTCAATTTTATTTCCTAAAATTTCTTGTGCCAATGAGGCATCTGGAGAGATTTCAAACAAAATTCCCAAGGTAGCCCTGGTTATGAAAGCACTTTCCAACCCATTTTTTGCACAGATGGAAAAGGGTGCCAAGGTTTATGCTCAGAAAAAAGCGATTCAACTGGAAGTGTTCGGTGTAGAACGAGAGACAGATGTCCAGGAACAAATTACCATTGTCAAGCGCCTCATTCAGCAGAACTATCCGGCCATTGTCATCGCCCCTGCGGATTCAAAACGCCTGGTTCCCGTGGTAAAAGAAGCGCTGGAACACCATATTGTAGTGATTAATATTGACAATGCACTGGACAAAAAAAGTTTGAAAGAAGCCGGTATAACTGTCCCATTTGTCGGTTCTGATAATTTCAGTGGCTCCGGTATGATAGGGGCGTATATTCGAAATAAGTTGCCAAAAGGAGGGAATGTCCTTTATATAGAAGGTATTCGGGGCAATGAAAACGCCGATTTACGGAAAAATGGATTTCTTGCCAGCCTAAAAGGGAGCGGGTTCACCACCGTGGGAAGTATTAGTGCCAACTGGCATGCCGATGAAGCCATGACCCAGGTTGTTGATTTCTTATCGGAACATTCTCAGCCTTTGGATGTAATCGCCTGTGCCAATGACGTGATGGCTCTGGGAGCTCTCCAAGCAATCAATGCCGTTTACGAAGGCGAAAAACGTCCACTGATCACCGGTTACGACAATATTCCGGAAGCTCGCTCGGAACTGTTGAGCGGTGGAATCCAGGCAACCATTGAACAGCATCCTGAAATGATGGGAGCATATGGTCTGAAGCTCGCTGTCCAGGGCTTACAAGGTATTCCCCTTCCGGAATATGAACCCACCCCTCTGGATCTCATCTCTTATGACACCTTTGGCAAAAAAGTTCTCCTTAGTGTCTCTAATCTGGCAAATCCATTTTTTTTAACGATTGTTGATGGAACAAAGAAAGCAGCTGAACTCCATGGACTTGTTCTTGAGATCACAGATGCTAAGAATGACAATGCACGACAGCTGGATGACATTGCCACCTATTTGGATAAGGGCATAAACCTCTTAATTGTCAACCCCACAGACAGTATCACCATCGGTCCTGGCATTGAATTGGCAAACAGTGTGGGTGTTCCCGTGATAACAGTGGATCGTCAATCCATAGATGGAACGGTTGCCGCTCATATTGCATCCGACAACAGTCAAGGGGGACGCATGGCGGCCCAGTACATCAATGACAAATTACCTGAAGGAGGTAAAATCCTTGAAATCCAGGGAATACTTGGAACATCGGCCGCCTATGAACGGGGAACCGGGTTCAATGACTATTTCAAAAACCGGAAAAATATTGTCATAAAACGGGTAACCGCAGATTTTGATGGCGAGAAATCCCAAAAAATCATGGCAGATATCCTCAAGAGTGGCCATCATTACGATGCGGTATTTGCTCATAATGATGAAATGATATTTGGTGCTTTGAAAGCCCTACAGCAATTCCATGGAACTGACCTGCCCGTTGATGGTAAAAAAACGCCATTCCGACTGCCCATACTTGTGGGGTTTGATGCCATTGATAAAGTAGTCGATGCTGTGAACCAAGGATATATTAGCGCAACTATTGCTCAAAAACCCTACTTAATGGGGAGTATGGCCATTGGCGTTGCTACTGAGATACTAAGGAATATGAGAGTTCAACCCGAAACCAAGGTGGATCTTCAACTGATCAAAAAAGGGACTCAGCAGTTTTAAATCCACCCGATATAACTGCCACGGGCAGACCGTATTCTGGCCTCGGTCTACCCACAACGAAGCGTAAAAGAATGTTAGACAGGTCTACTCTTTTGTATAAAACCTACATGGCTGTAACCACCAACCACAACGAATATTGAAAATGGCATTATGCCGCCCCCCCCCCGACGGGCAATGGGCCCGGCCGGAACCGTAGACGGCCCAATTGGCCGGTTCCTATTACCCATCGGGGGGGGCTCTGCTGAAATTGCCCGGAAATTTGTACTTGCCGAGGATTTCTTCAAGGTTACATTATCGGGTATATTTTTTAGTAATTCAATGTTTAAAGTGTTATTTTATCCAACCGTTAGACCTTGAAAGAACACGAGTTATGTGAATGAAAAAAAGTATCAAAAAACAATTTTATATGATTGTGGGATTCACACTGACCATCAGCAGTATATTGATTGTCTACATGCTGGTTCTCAATCATCGTATGAATACCCAGATCAATACTGTCATCCATACAGTAAATCTTGAACGGAAAATTTCAAGTGCTGTAGAAGAGTTCCAGGATGCCCGTTATCTTCAAAGAAAAATTTTATCATCAGGTCTTATCAAAGCCGAAGACGAGATAGCCTATGATAATAAACTGACTGCCATGCAAGAGATTTTAAGCTCAATTCATACGGTTTTTTATGCTAACAGTTCAGATTCACCGGTGATGGAAGTGATGCAAAACATTGATCAGAACAGACAACTTTTCGCTGAACTGGTACAGCTAAAGACAAAAGATCGCATCAATCGAACGAAAATTGATGAAACCTATAAAAATATTGTTTCCAGTGTACTGATGCAATCGGATATGTATCTGATACGGCAACTGTTTAATATTGCACGATTTAAAAATGACTATTTTATTTTTAAAAACGCCTCAAAAGTTAAAGTCATAAAAATTGTGGCCAATGCCTTTAAACGAAAAGTGATTTCTAAGGAAATCGTTCAGGGACGTATCTCCGTACTAATAGATACCTACACGGCATTGATTGATGCTAATTTTGCAAGACACAACAACATCCATAAGCTCGACGTTCGGTTCGAAGCCCTCAGTCAGGGCGTAAAAGAAGATCTGGAACACATCACATTGGCAACCCGGGACATTGCCATTCGCACAAATCAAAAAGCCCAGCTCATGCTTCGTAACATTAAATATTCCATGTTGCTGGTCTCCATCATTTTATTGACTTCACTTCTATTTTTGATGTGGATGATAAATCGACGGGTGATTCGTCCCATCAATGTCCTGTCAAACCTGGCCAGAGCCGTAGATAATGGAGATATGGATGCACGCTGTAACGTGGAGGGAGCAGATGAACTGGCATCTCTTAGTGGATTAATCAATCAAATGTTAGATACCCTCAAGATGCGCAATGAGGAGCTACTCTCCTTTCAACGAAATCTGGAAGAAAAGGTAAATAGCCGTACCCTTGATCTCAATATTGCCATGGAAAAATCCCAGGCGTATGCAAAGCAGGCCGAAGAGGCAAATCAGACAAAAAGCCAGTTTTTAGCCAACATGAGCCATGAGATAAGAACGCCCATGAATGGCGTTATTGGGTTTAACAACCTGCTTGAAAAGACTCAGATGACTCCCCAGCAGATGGATTATGTCCATAAGGCAGGAAGCTCTGCACAAAATTTACTTAGAATCATCAATGATATTCTTGATTTTTCAAAGATTGAGGCCAATGAATTTGAATTGGATAACGTTGAATTCAACCTGAATGAGGTGCTGGAAAAAGTTTCAAATATTGTGGCCATCAAAGCCTTTGAAAAAGGGGTGGAATTTTTATTATCAAAATCAGATGGTACGCCGGTCAACCTGGTAGGCGACCCCTTGAGATTGGAACAGATTTTATTAAATTTCACCAATAATGCGGTGAAGTTTACCGCAAAGGGGGAAATTGTCGTAAGGGTCTCTTTAAAAGAAACCTATGCCCAAAAGGCCCGTATAAATTTTGAAGTCATTGACACAGGAATCGGCCTGACCCGGGAACAAATCCAGAAAATGTTTAAACCATTTACCCAGGCAGATGCATCCACCACCCGAGAATATGGTGGAACAGGCCTTGGGTTGAGCATTTCAAAACACCTGGTGGAAATGATGAATGGCAAGGTTGGTGTGGAAAGTGACTACGGTCGGGGCAGTAATTTTTATTTTAATGCGCTTTTTGACATAAACCCCAATCCCAATAATGACATCCCTGCCCAAATAATCCCGAAGATTCTGAAAAACATAAAAATAATGCTGGTTGATGATCATGAGGCCACCATAGAAGTAATGAATAATTACCTGGAAAGTTACGGCCTTTCATTTAAAATTATCACTGCCGGTTCAGGAAGTCAGGCCATAAATGCCTACAACACATCGATACAGGACGGGGAAACAATAGATCTGATCTTAATGGATTGGAAAATGCCGGGCATGAACGGCATAGAAACCTGGAAAAAGATTAAGGAAATCAATGGACAATCCAAACTGCCTAAAATTATAATCCTTACAGCCTACGTTATGGAAAATGGGCTGGACAGGGCAAAGAGTGACGGCATACACGACATCCTTATGAAGCCTGTAAGCCAGTCCTCTTTGTTTGATGCAATCCTCAATGTATTTGCCCATGGCCCCAAGCATGACATCCCGCTGGCGCTCACAGATAAATTTGATGGTCTGGGGGGAGCAAAGATTCTTGTTGTTGAAGACAATAAATTTAACCAGGCACTGCTAAAAGGGATTCTTAAGCAGGGTGATTTTCAAGTCGAGATGGCAGATGACGGCCTCCAGGCCATTGAAAAACTAACTGCAGATCAAAGTTATGATTTGGTGCTTATGGATCTTCAAATGCCGAACCTTGATGGATACAAGGCAACAAAAAGATTAAGAAAAAATCCGGCATTTGCCAACCTTCCCATTATCGCACTTAGTGCTGATGCCATGAAGGGAACCCGGGAGCAGGCTCTACAGGCTGGCATGAATGATTATCTTACAAAACCCATTGACACGAAAAAACTGTTCACTCTCATTGGCAAATGGATTGCAAAAGATGCCTGGAATGGGCGGGGTTGAAGTCTGTCCCTTCAATACTGTTAAATGCAAAGCAGCTTCACCAAAATCAAAAAGGGTTACGACATTTGTCGTAACCCTTTGATTCTAAATGGTCGGGGCGAGAGGATTCGAACCTCCGACATCTTGCTCCCAAAGCAAGCGCGCTACCAGGCTGCGCTACGCCCCGCCAAACACAGACGACAAACTACCACCGTCTTTGAGATTATGCAAGTTTAAAATAACATTTCCCGAAAAAAAACCTTGGCGTAATTGCCTTGACACCACCCCATTTAAAGATTAACTTATTACATTTTATTTGGCGTATGAAGATTCTTTGCATTTTCTGATCTTATTGGGCAGTTCAGCCCATGGAAATGTATTGAAATAACAATAAAAATTTATTTATGAAGCGTTGCAGATGTCTGGCTCAAACCCTGAGCCGCCATTTGACGCTTTAGGGTTACAGAAAGGAAACAAATGCAGGTAAGTATTGAAGATAAAAGCACTGTCAAAAAAGTAATTCATGTTGAGATTTCAGAAAAACAGGTCTCAAAGGAACTCAATGATGCGTACAAAGAGTTGAAAAAAACGGTGGACGTTAAGGGGTTTAGAAAGGGGAAAGTACCCCGTAAGGTTTTGGAGTCCAGGTTTGGCAAAGATGTCCATGCCGATATCACCCCCCGTTTGATTCAAAACGCCTTTGTTGATGTGGTGGAAGAGCACAAGTTTACTCTGGCAAGTGCCCCCAAAATAACCCCCCCGAAACTGGTACCGGGGCAGTCTTACTCCTTTGATGCCGAGGTGGAAGTTTATCCCAAACTTGAAGATGTGGAATTTAAGGGACTTGATCTGAAAAAAACCATGTATGAGGTTTCAGAAGATGAGGTGGACGCACAGATTCAGATGGTTAGAAAGAATCTGGCCACCAAGGAAACCGTCACCGAAGAGCGACCAGTTGCCCCAAATGATTTTGTGCTCATTGATTATCAGGGGTTTGTGGATGACCAGCCCTTTGATAATACCCCCCTGGTGGAAAATTATGTCATGGCCATTGGTGGCACTGTCATGCACGAGGAGTTTTCTGCAAAACTCACCGGCGTTATTCCCGGTCAGAAACTTGAAATTGAGATTGCCTATGCGGATGATGCCCCAGATAAAGAGCTTGCGGGTCACACCATTACATATAAGGTTGAATTAAAAGAAATCCAGGAAGAGGTTTTGCCCCCCGAGGATGATGCGTTGGCTGAGAAACTCGGAGATTTTAAAAGCCTGGAAGCCGTCAAAGAGGTTATTCGTGATAACCTGGACAAAGGATATACCCAGCGCATTAAACATGAGCTTAGCGAACAGGTATTTTCTGCACTTCTGGAAAAAAATGAATTTGAAGTACCCGATGTCCTTGTGGATGCAGAGCTTGAAGGCATTGTGAAAGAAGCAGAGGAAGCCTATGCCCAGAACAATGTAGATATGGAAGCTGTTGGCCTTGGCAAAGATTATCTCAAGACCCAGTACCGACACGTTGCGGAAAAACAGGCCCGAAGACATTTGCTGCTTGCCAAAATTATTGAGCAGGAGAGTCTGGAGCTAACAGAAGAAGATATGGAAAAGGGTTTTGAAGAGATGGCCATCGGCATGAAAGCCACTGTGGATGGGGTTAAAAATTTCTTTGACATGAAAAAAGACCAGCTTGAGTATTTCAAACATCACCAGCTTGAAAAAAAGGCAGTTGATATTATTATAGAAGTTGGAAACCTCACAGAAATATCCCCCGAGGAAGCCCAGGCTGCCCAGGATGCAAGGGATGCAGAAGCTGCCAAAGCAGTGGAGGCCGCAGCAGCAGCCGGGAAAGCAGAGGCTGAAACAATAGCTGGAGAGGATGTTGCACAGGAAACAACACAAGCCGTAACAGACCCCCCGGCAGCGGATACCACGGCATAATTGCTGTTTTTGTGATGGATGTTTCCATGATGCCAATCAGTAAAGATACAAGGAGAGAAAAGTGCCTTTAGTTCCAATGGTAGTTGAGCAGAGTAACAGGGGAGAGCGTGCCTATGATATCTATTCAAGGCTTCTGAAAGACCGGATTATTTTTCTTGGCTCCGCCATTAATGATGAGATTGCAAATCTGATTGTGGCCCAGCTTCTGTTTCTGGAATCAGAAGATCCTGAAAAGGATATCAATTTTTATGTCAATTCCCCCGGGGGCGTTGTCACTGCCGGTATGGCCATATATGATACCATGCAGTATATCAAACCCGACGTGGTAACGGTGTGTATTGGTCAGGCTGCCAGCATGGGGGCTCTTCTCCTTGCTGCCGGAGCCGATGGCAAACGCTATTCTCTTCCCAATTCAAGAATTATGATCCATCAGCCCTTGGGAGGCGCCCAGGGGCAGGCGTCGGATATTCAGATCCAGGCCAATGAGATCCTTCGCATGAAGGATTCTCTTAATGAAATTTTGGCCAGACATACCGGCCAGTCCCTTGAAAAAGTTGCTGTGGATACGGATCGCGATTTTTTCATGTCCGGTGAGGAAGCAAAGACCTATGGTCTTGTGGATCATGTGGTGCTGAACCGCTCGGACGTGGAAAAGGAAGACGCGCCAAAGGAGAAGTAATATGGCCAAAAAAAAAGATGGCGATGATAAACTACATTGTTCGTTCTGTGGGAAACATCAAAAAGAGGTAAAAAAACTCATTGCAGGTCCAGGTGTTTATATTTGTGATGAGTGTGTGGGTCTGTGTGAGGAGATCATTGAGGATGATGGCAGTGACGTTGATGTCCCGGAAAAGAAGATCGTTTCCAAGCGGTTGCCACCCCGGGAAGTCAAGGAGCTTTTGGACACCTATGTGATTGAACAAGACCAGGCCAAAAAGGTGCTTTCCGTGGCGGTGTACAACCATTACAAACGCCTTGATGTCGAAAATAAACGAGATGATGTGGAAATTCAAAAGAGCAATATTTTGCTCATTGGTCCCACAGGATGCGGTAAAACCCTGCTGGCCCAGACCCTGGCTCGTTTTCTGGATGTCCCCTTTGCCCTTGCCGATGCCACGGCCCTCACCGAGGCAGGCTATGTGGGGGAGGACGTGGAAAATATAGTTCTTTCCCTGGTTCAGAATGCGGATTATGACATTGAAAAGGCCCAACGGGGAATTATCTACATTGATGAGGTGGATAAGATTTCCCAGCGGGGAGACAACCCTTCCATCACCCGGGATGTTTCGGGTGAGGGAGTTCAGCAGGCCCTGTTAAAGATCATCGAAGGCACCACGGCAAGTATTCCCCCCAAGGGAGGTCGTAAGCATCCCCAGCAGGATTTTGTAAAGGTGGACACCTCCAATATTTTGTTCATTTGCGGAGGAACCTTTACGGGTCTTGAAAAGGTGATACAACGAAGAATCAGTACAAAATCCATGGGGTTCGGTTCTGAAATAACCCAGACAAAGGAGCGCCCTGTTGGAGAGCTTTTAGAACAACTCAAACCCGAGGATCTCATTAAATTTGGTTTGATTCCTGAGTTCCTTGGAAGACTTCCCATTATTACTTCCCTTGGAGAACTCAATGAGGCTTCGCTGATCAAGATTCTCCAGGAACCTAAAAATGCCCTGGTAAAACAGTACAAGCGCATGCTGGAACTTGACGGGGTTGCCCTTCAGTTCACCGATGAGGCGCTGGTGGCCATGGCAAGGGAAGCTGTGGGTCGTAAGGCCGGTGCCAGGGGGTTGCGGGCCATCATGGAAGAGACCATGCTGGATATCATGTATGAGCTGCCTTCTGTGAAAAACGTAAAGGAGTGTATTGTGGGGGAAGAGGTGGTGATGAGAAATGAAAAACCCATCCTTTTGTTTGAACAGACCCAGAAAAAAGCATAACCACAGGGAATTAAAATAAGAATGATCAATATCACCAAATTGTTTAATTCCGATGGTTCCGAGACCGATCCCAGCGAGTTGCCCATGGTACCTTTAAGGGATCTGGTTCTGTTTCCCCACATGATTTCCCCGGTTTTTGTGGGAAGGGGACCCTCCATTAAGGCCCTTTCAGAAGCCATGGCCAAAGACAAGATGATCTTTCTTGTCACACAGCATAATTCTGAAACCTTGAAACCCAAGATGAACGATATCTATCCGGTGGGAACCCAGGCAAAGATCAATCAGCTTTTGCGGCTTCCCGATGGAACGGTGAAGGTGCTTGTGGAGGGACAATGCCGGGGGAAAATTTCCCGACTGCGTGAAATGGACGGGTATGTGACGGCACAATTTTTACCCTTGACCGATGTACCCATGAACCCTTCTTTGACCAAGGCATCGGTGCGGATTTTGATTGAGGCCTTTGAACATTATGCCCGAATATCAGGAACTATTGGCAAAAGTTTCATTCAAAATCTTTCTGCCCTGGCAGGGGATCCCGGTGCATTGGTGGACACCATGGCTGCCCAGATTCCGCTGAAGGTTGCAGATAAGCAAATGCTTTTGGATACGCCAAAGCTTGAAGAGCGCTTTGTTCTGCTTTTGAAGATGATAGAAGAGGAGAGTGAGGTGGTGGCCATGTCCGAGAAGATCAAGGGCAGGGTCAAGGAGCAGATGGAGGCGCTCCAGAAAAAGCATTATCTCAATGAGCAGATGCGGGCCATCCAAAAGGAAATGGGGGACGAGGGAGAAGCGCCTTCGGAATATCAGGATCTTGAGCGGGATATCAAGAAAAAGCGATTGCCTAAAGAGGCGGCTTCCGTGGTGCGCCGGGAGTTTGAAAAACTCAAGCTGATGGCACCCATGTCCTCTGAGGCAACTGTGGTAAGAAATTATATTGAGTGGATTACCTCCTTGCCATGGTACCGGAAAAGCCGGGTGAAGACCGACATTGTCAAGGCGGAAAATATTCTCAATGAGGATCACTATGGCCTTGAAAAACCCAAGGAACGGATTCTTGAGTTCCTGGCGGTTCAGGTGTTAGTTAAAAAAATCCGGGGACCTATTCTTTGTCTGGTGGGGCCGCCTGGGGTGGGAAAAACCTCCCTTGCTCGCTCCGTGGCCCGGGCCATGGGTCGTTCATTTGCCCGAATTTCGCTTGGCGGGGTACGGGATGAGGCAGAAATCCGGGGCCATCGACGGACTTACATTGGTGCCATGCCCGGTAAGATCATTCAGACATTGAAGAAAACCGGTTACAGCAACCCGGTGTTCTGCCTGGATGAGGTGGATAAGATGAGTACAGACTTTAGGGGCGATCCCTCTTCTGCACTCTTGGAAGTGCTGGATCCGGAACAAAATTCCACATTTAATGATCATTATCTGGATGTGGACTATGACCTGTCCGATATCTTATTCATTACAACAGCCAACACCCTCCATGATATTCCAGCGCCCTTGCAGGATCGCATGGAGGTGATTCGTATTTCTGGATACACCGAGTATGAAAAGGAAAAAATTGCCCATGGATTTCTCCTCCCCAAGCAGTTGGAACTCAACGGCCTGGATGATAAACGGGTGACTTTTTCTCCAAATGCGGTGTTGAGCATCATCAAGGAGTACACCCGGGAAGCTGGGGTCAGAAACCTTGAGCGGGAAATTTCATCAGTGTTGCGAAAGATTGCCAGACACATAGTCCAGACCGGTGATGAAAAGCCCAAAAATATTTCTGCCAAAACCGTTGCCAAACATTTGGGGCAACCTCGTTTCCGCAATGGGGCCCTTGAAAAAAAAGATGGTGTTGGCATTGTGACAGGTCTTGCCTGGACCCAGGCCGGGGGGCAGCTTTTAACCATAGAAACCGTTACCATGCCGGGGAAAGGCAATGTAAAGGTGACCGGAAAGCTCGGGGAAGTGATGCAAGAGTCTGCATCGGCGGCCGTGAGCTATGTCAGATCCCGGAGTAAATCCCTGGATATCCCGGAAGATTTTTATAAAACATTGGATATCCACATCCATGTGCCCGAAGGGGCCATTCCCAAAGATGGCCCATCAGCGGGTATTTCCATTTGTACGGCAGTGGTGTCGGCGCTATCCGGGCGGGCTGTGGATCGACGAACAGCCATGACCGGAGAGATTACCTTGAGAGGCCGGGTTTTGCCTGTGGGCGGTCTTAAAGAGAAGCTTCTTGCGGCCCATGCAAGTGGCATCAAGCGGGTGATTATCTCCCAGGAGAATGAAAAAGATATTTCTGAACTCCCTGCATCCATCAGGAAACAGCTGGACATTGTTCTGGTGGAAGAGATGGATGAGGTGCTTTCCCTGGCCCTGATGGAAAAAAAATAAAAGAGTTGTTTTTTTTGCTTGACACCCAGATGGATTAACTATATATATTGTCTCGTTTTTGAGGGGGCGAATAACTCAGTTGGTAGAGTGCAACCCTTACAAGGTTGAAGTCACAGGTTCGAGCCCTGTTTCGCCCACCACCTCCAAAACGATCACTTAATGCGGGGGCGTAGTTCAGTTTGGTTAGAACGCCTGCCTGTCACGCAGGAGGTCGCCGGTTCGAGTCCGGTCGCTCCCGCCATTAAAAAGATCAAAAAAAGGGGATGTCAACGTACACCGTTGACATCCCCTTTTTTTTGTTTGGGATTAACTCAGCTTTTCCTGAGCCCTCCTGGGTTCCTATCCCCAGCGATATAACCCACATGACAGGGAAGACAACACAACCAAAAGTTCATCAGCATGCGAAGCGTGTCTGTTGCAACTTTTGGTTGGAAGGCGAGCGCAGCGAGTCCTTCCAACATGGTATTATGCCGCCCCCTCCGACGGGCAATGGGCCCGGCCCGGGACTGTTAGACAGCCCAATTGGCCGGTTCCTATTACCCATCGGAGGGGGCTCTGCTGAAGGTGCTTGGACACTTCATTTTCATATAGCGGGCATGATGAGCTGCATCACAACGAACCAACTTATGATGGTAGCTCAAAAAAGGTGAATATGGGGTGCTGGCCGAGCATTTACTATATCTTTTGTTCGGTTTTCATGAAGCAGGGGATGCAAAGATACTGTCCGCCATACCGTCTTATCCTGGACTCCATGGTCGTCTCTCCACAGGCTTCGCACTGGATACTTTCAAGAATTTGGGCCGGTCTCACCGGTGGGGTGGATACCTCTTCCACGCTGAATAACTCCTCCAGATCAGCCTCCATGATGCGTGTAATGGCCGTTTTTCGAAGTGTATTGCACTGTTCCTGTTCCTCGGGGGTGGCGGTGCCTGCGGTTATTTTACCCATGAGTTTACCCAGGATTTCCCGATTGGGATCATTGCTTCGGAAACTTTCCAGGAAAAGGGCTCGAAATCCCTTTTCTGCCTCTCTGTCAAAAAAGGTAAACCCTGATTTTCCATAATCCTTATGCACCAGGTTACCCTTGCCAAAGCTGCATCCGGTGAGAAACTGGACGGCATCCAGGGCACACATGTCTGTTTCTGCCACACACACCGGCTTTTTGGCCTTGTCAATCTGGAGTTGCTGAATGGCAAGTTCGGAAAGACGGATGCCAATGGCCAGCCCTGGGCAGGTATGGCCGTGGAAGGCAATTGTTTTTTCAATGGTTTCCTTGTCTATGGCACATTTCATATTTGATCTCCTTTAGTTTTTTTATATGAAAGTCTCAGCAACGTGCTAAAATTAAAGGACTTTCGTTTTCCGTTGTGGCTGGTTTCACAGCCATGTATGTTTTTTATATGAAAGTCTCAGCAACATGCTAAAATTAAAGGACTTTCGTTTTTCGTTGTGGCTGGTGGTTACAGCCATGAATGTTTATATGAAAATGAAGTGTCCAAGTAGCCTCAGCAGAGCCCCCGGGGAGGGGTAATGGAACAGACCAATTGGGCTGTCTAACAGTTCCGGGTCGCTTCCATTACCCCTCCCCGGGGGCGGCATACAGCCATTTTCTATATTCGTTGTGTCCATAAAGACATGGCAGTTATATGAAAGAATAAATATATCTAACACTCTTTCATGCTTCGTTGTGGGCAGGCCGAGGCCAGAATAAGGTCTGCACTAACCCATGGCAGTGATTAATCCCACAATGGCCCCGGTCATGCAAGTGGCAATGGTACCGGCAAGGACGGCTCGTATTCCCAGTGAGGCAATTTCACTTCTGCGGTCAGGTGCCATGGTTCCCATACCTCCGATCATGATACCAAGGCTGCCGGGATTGGCAAATCCACACATTGCATAGGTGAGGATCAGGCGGCTGTTCTGACTCAATTCTGCCTTGGGAAGATTGCCAAGCTCCATGTAGGCCAGAAATTCATTTAAAACAGTTTTGGTTCCCATCAATGACCCTGCGGTATGGGCCTCATACCAGGGAATCCCCATGAGCCAGGCCACTGGGGCCATGATCCATCCCAGAAGACGTTTTAAGGTAAAGGCCGCTCCCTGGAAATGAGGGAGAAAACCCAAAAACAGATCCACAATGTAAACAAGGGCCACCAATACCATCAACATGGCAACGACGTTTATAAATAGCTGTACTCCCTGGGTGGTACCCTGGGTGACGGCATCCATGGAGCTTGAGGCAGTTTCTGGGGGAGTGGCATCTCCGGAGGTGACGGGCAGGGTTTCCGGGATCATTGTTTTTGCCACTGTGATGGCCGCCGGGGCACTGATAATGGAGGCCACCAGAATATGACCCAGCACATCGGGGATGGTGTCTTTGAGCAACGTGGCGTATAGCACCATGACGGTTCCGGCAATGGTGGCCATGCCCGTGGTCATGAGAGAAAAAAGTTCACTGCGGGTGAGTTCGGAAAAATAGGGCCGGATAAAAAGAGGTGCTTCTATCATACCCACAAAAATATTGGCAGACACCCCCACCCCTTCGGCCCCCCCCAGCCCAAAGGTTTTTTTCAAGACCCAGGAAAAAACTTTTACCAGGGCAGGTAGAATTTTCCAGTAAAAGAGCAGGGAAGAGATGGCGCTCATAAGGATTAAAAGGGGCAGGGCCTGGAATGCCAGGATATAAGAGGCTCCTGGAAAGGACTCAGAAAAAGGTAATGCTCCCCCGCCAAGGTAACCAAACACCATGGATGTGCCGGCTTTACACGCCTCGACCAGGCCAAGTACCGCACCGTTGAGGCCAATGAAAACCTGTCTAAAAAAGGGTAACTTCAGCAGGATCAGCGCCAGTAGTATCTGTATAAAAAACCCGGTGAATATGATTTTAAGCTTCACCGCCCTGCGGTTTTCACTCACAACCCAGGAGATGGCAACAAAAATAATCAGTCCGGCAATGCATTGAAATGCCATGATCTGCTCCTTTTATGATTTGTTTTTAAACATCATTAGGGATTGGTTCTTTGGCCAGCCTGACCCCTTGCAGATATCTGTCAGAAAAAATTTGATCATCGTGTCTGATTTCAAACCGGCTTTACCCTTTTTTTACCATTTCCTTGAATTTTTGAAGGGATATGACCACAAGATAGGTGAGGCCTGCAATGATAATAATTGAAGGCCCGGAAGACAGTCCCTGGAAAAAAGCCAGGCCAAGCCCAGCCGTGTTGAATGCCATACAAAAGAAGATGGAAAGCAGCATCATTTTCCACATGCGGGTGGTGAACTTACCGGCCACCGCCGCCGGGAGCGTCAACAGGGCAATCACCATAACGATACCCACAATCCTGACCAGCAACACAATGGTCAATGCGGTGAGGCATAAAAGGAAAATATAGTACCCATGGGCATTTATTCCCCTTAATGTGGCAAATTCATCATCAAAGCACACCGCAAGAAGCCGGTTATAAAACAGGAGGGTGCTGGTCACGATAAAAGCGTCCAGAACCAGTACCATAATGATGTCTTTACTGGAAATGAGCAGGATATCTCCAAAAAGAAAGCTTGAAATCTCAAAATAACCCGGGGTAAGATCAATGAAAATAAGCCCTGCGGCCATGCCCACAGACCAGATGGCACCAATCACGGTGTCTTCCCTTTCCCGGGCATAAATGGAGACCAGACCTGTGATAATGGCAGCGGCCAGGGCCGATGCCACAGCTCCCATCATGGGGTCCAGCCAGGAGAGTCCAAAGGTTCTGTTTAAATACAGGGCAGCTCCAATCCCCCCAAAGGCAGAATGGGAGATGGCCCCGGCAAGGTAGCTGATGCGTTTGGTCACCACATAGGTGCCGATGATGCCAAAGGAAATACTGGCCAGAAGACCCACAATCAGGGCGTTCCTTAGAAATTGATAATCCGGGTGGGTCAGTATCTGGATAAGATCAGTCATGGATGTGCCCCATTTCACAGCAGCGATGGTCGTGGCGTATCATTTTAAGATCTCCACCATAAATATCCTTGATCATGGTGCCGTCAATGGTGGTGGTGGGATGAATCACCACCTGTCGATTGACGCAGATGACGCTTTTCACCACTTGGGAGGTAAACCCGAGATCATGGGAGACCAAAAGTATGGTCATGCGCTGGTTCAGGCGTTTTAAAATGTTGTACAGATCTTTTTCCGACTCCTGGTCAATGTTAGAGGTGGGCTCATCTAAGAGCAGCAACTCAGGTTCACTGCAAAGGGCCCGGGCAATTAGCACCCGTTGCTTTTGTCCGCCGGACAGGGCATTGAAATGGGTCTTTTTAAAGGTATCCATTTTGACTTCCCCAAGGGCTGCTGACGCAGCATCCCTGTCCAGTGTACTGTATCTGTCCCACCTCCTTTTTCCCAGTCTGCCCATGAGAGCCACGTCCATGACTGTTACGGGAAATTGCATATCCAGATGCGAGTATTGGGGCATGTAACCAATTTTGTACCGGTTCTTTTCCGGGGGCTTGCCAAAAATTTTGATGGTACCGGAATTGGGCTTTAACAATCCAAGCAGTAATTTTAAAAGGGTTGTTTTGCCACCGCCGTTGGGCCCCACAATGGTGGCAAAATCCCCCCGGGGAACGGACAGGTTTACATCTTTCAGCACCTTTTTTTGCTGGTAGGCAAAGGATGCGTTTTTTATGTCAACAGCTTGTGAAGGTTCCACAATATTAATAACTTCCTTCCATATTAAATCGACAGCAGGTTGATAGTTGTCGAGTGTTAATGACACTGGTCATACTTGTATCTTCTTTTGCAGTTTTCATCCATTTTATATTCATTTTTTTAGCACATATCAAAAATAATTGAAATTGAATATCCAGGATTGAACTTTAACATGTTTAATACCATAGTATGAATGCATCTGGTTGTATAAAACAAATAAATTTATGGCTACCCAGCTAAGCCGGGACACTATGTAAAATAAGGGGCTTGCAAAGAGCATGATTTC
The DNA here is from genome assembly GCA_964433355.1 of uncultured Desulfocicer sp. Classification (GTDB taxonomy): domain Bacteria; phylum Desulfobacterota; class Desulfobacteria; order Desulfobacterales; family Desulfobacteraceae; genus Desulfocicer. Next base: position 18,210 of record CAYSSE010000014.1, on the reverse strand, counting down.
AGATATCTCAAGACTACAAACCATCGCTTCAACCATTTTTTTATAACAAATTGAGTTTATTTATATAAAAAACAACAAATAACAAATCTAAAAAAAATTTTATTTATATTACAGTATGTTATGATGGCTATCGAACCGAGGGTGATTATCATATTCAGGCTAAAATTGGCAAATAAAAATCTTGTACCGTAATGAAAACTTGAAATTTCTGTGGATTTTATTATTATAGCCAATTCAGGGTTTGATCGACTCAAAAATGATGGCCGGTGTTCTTCTCAAATTAGAACTCTCCCATGGTTCAAAGAAAGGGAATATCCCAGGGTGATATGAATGGCAAAAAAGAAAAAAAGTAGGAAAGTTGTAAAAAAGAAAGTAAAACAGAAGCTCATGGCGTTGCCTTTTGCTGAACTGATGGCAAAAGGCGACAGTTTTGTCGATTCCGGTAAACCACGGGATGCCATTGAACTATATAAAATGGCCATAAAAAACTCAAAATCAACGGAACAATCCAAGAGTGTTCACCGCAATCTTTTTATGGCCTATCTGGCAAGGGCAAAAGAACTTTCCGACAAAGATATGCTTGTGGAGGCAAAGGCTCTTGAAAATCAAGCCCTGACATACCTACCGTCCCCGGAACTCATGGATCAATCCAGCATGATCGCCTTTATCGGAATGACAAATACCCGGGAGACATTGGAGTACGTTGTAAAATACGTTAAACACAAGGGAGCTGATCCCATTGTCTCAGCCATGATTGCCGATGAACTTATAAGGGAAAATGGCTGGTATCTTTTGAAAAAAAGACATGAACCCTTGTTGTTTTCCCGGGATGCGCCCATTATAAAAAAGTGTGTTCCCCTGATGGATAAAGGGAAATGGCAGCAGGCAGCAGATCTTATGAAGGAGTTGCCAAGAACATCTCCATTTGCCCATATTCGCATGTTCTGCCGGGCAATGGCCTCCTTTGTCACCGGGGATGACAAAAATATGCTCAAGGCGATCTCCTTTATTCCCAGTGAGTCTGTTTTTAAAAAGATTACCAATACCCTTGAAACAAGCATACAATGCGTTGAAGAAAAAAAAATGATCCAGGGAGATAAAACAGTTGTGGCGTGTTTGTGGGAAGGCGCCACAACCATCTGGGAAACGGCGGAGCAGATTATTTCCCGGGCCGAGAAAAAACAATTTGATAATAAAATGAAACAACTGATCACCACTTTTTCAACTCATATTTTACCCAATGATCCAGCGTATGCCAAACAATATATCCTGGAAACCCTGTGGCAGCAAAATATTTCAGATCCCAGAAAAATCAGTGCATTTGAACGGGGCTTACTCCCCAAAAAAAACAAGTCCCTCCAGGCAAAGCGGGATTTCGTGTTTCCGATAAATCCCCTTCCAAATGCCATGGAATATCTTAACTTTTTGAAAAAAGCAGGTGTAGATGCCCACTATCTTGCATTAACAGAGTCTGCCATTGTTTTATATCTTTGCAATCATATTCAGGCGGGTGGAAATCATAATCATTTAGATGGTGCCTCTGATAAAGTGGCAAAAAGGTTTGGGTTTTCTCCCAATGAACTCTTTCATTTAAGATTCATGCAGTTTGTCAGCCATGGTATTCAATGTGATCCGGGTAACCGATTGCTTTATGAGCTGTTGATTGAACTGGATTGCACCTCAAGGGACTCAAAAAACCTTAAAGAAAAACTGCTCCTTTCCATGTGTGATGTCTATCCAGATGATCCCTTTCCCTGCATTGAACTGGCATCTTTGTATCATGGTAAAAATGCCTTTAGAAAAGCAGAGAATATTCTTAAAAAAGCCATGGAACTTGCCCCCTATGACAGCCGGGTTCAGGATCAACATCTAATATCCCTTATTATATCTGCGGATAAGGGGGTCAATAAAAATAATTTTCACCTTGTCTGGAAGGATCTAAAAAAAGCCCAGAAAATTGATACCGGTAATAATGGGCTTCTTTTGAAAGAAAAAGAGCTGTTTTATAAAATTTGCGAAAAACCTGAAATTCCGAAAAAAACCATTGCCATGCACTTGGATGGATTATCAGGATTTGACAGGCTCAAAATTGTTTCCATATTGAGAATGGATGTTGAAGATAAACCCAAACAGCACAGAACCAAGATACTAAGTAAAATAAAATCCCTCTTTAAAAATGAGATTGAAAATATCTCCACATTGTCTTCGGAAGAGATTTTGAGGCTTCTTGTGCCCTTTCCCCGGGAATGGCAATATGTTTTTAAAAATTTACATGTGCATGAGCTGTTTTTCAAAACCATGGATCAGATACTGGAGTATCTGGATGACAATGATTTGATTAAACTTGTGGATCTGGTTCTTGCCCCCGATAATTTTTTATTTTTTCAAGAAGAGTTTGAGATGCGGGGCCTGGAGGATGATCCTGAGAACAACCTGGTGTTATTTTATTCTTTTGTTCTGGATGGCCTTGCAGGTGGTGACTGGGATGTGGAAGCCTTTAAAGAAGTGTTGGAAGATGCCGACGCTGAAACAAGAAAAAAGATCCAGGACGCTGGCAATAAATTTTCCAAGCATACCCATGGCCCTTACAAACATGCACTTCAGACCCTTGATTTCGGGATTCTGGAAAAAATGTTTATGGGATCTTTGTTTGATGATGACTTTGATGATGATTACGACGACGACTATGATGATGATGATGACTATTTTGACGACGACGATGATTTTAACCCCTTAAGCATGTTTGGCGGGGGGGATGGTATGCCAGATATCAATGATCTGGATAATCCACTAACAAAATCTATGTTTTTGGAAATGTCAAAATACCTTAAGGCGGAAGATCCCAGGCAATTTAAAAAGATGTTTGAGGAATTACGAGAGGCACTGGAACTTTTTATTGATGAACAAGGATTGCGCGGGGCCAACAAAGCCCGGTTACAAAGTTTAAAAGCATCTATTAAAGAAGACCGTGAGTTGGGGGGGAGCGTTGCCATGCTGAACCTTCTTTTTTTAAAAGAGGCAAAAAAACAGTTATCATGGGAAGGCAAAACCTTATTCCTTGATTGATCCAAGTTACTGAGGTGATCAAAATGAGCAATCCCTACCCAAAAAAATATTAATTTATTGTCAGGAAAGAAATATGCTGAAATCTTACCTTGTTCTTGATTTACCCCTGGATGCCACAGATCAGGAAATCAGAAAAAAATATTTACAGCTTGTGAAAGCTTACAGTCCAGAAAAAAACCCCGATGCATTCAAAGAAATTACAACGGCCTATGAATCCATCAAAGATAAAAGAACCCGGGCGGCAACGGAACTTTTTTCTGCCTTGAAAAATATGGAACCCTCTGAAACCCTTAAAACCCTTGCCGCATCCGTTAAAATTAAGCGGCGGAATCCCGGTCTCCAGGAACTTTTCAAGGCCATCAATTGACAGGTTTCATTCTAATCATGTAAATGCGTGGATAGGATTATGTTTGCGCTATTGGAGCATCCTTCATATGACCCCAAAAGGACTTTACAATCTTTTGGGAAAACGCCCCTACAAATGGGTAATGATCACAAAAAGTGTAAAGCACTTTTGAAGGATGCCGCTATTGGCATTATTGTTTGGGGAATGTTCTTTTATTGTTGATAAGTACTCACACATATGTTTTTCCGTATTCCATGGATATAGATCATTGATATCTCTGGGTTTTATCTTGAGGAATATATGCTCGGGTACTTAGCCAGGAATACAATCTTGATCCTGTCTCCCCCATTGAGTGAAATACCCGAATCAGACCTGATTTATAACCCTATGGACAAATTATGAAATCGTCAAATAATATGAACCTTTGTGAAGAAACTGACTCGTTCAGTCTGGGGCAAAAAGTAGCTGCGCTTTTTATAAAAATGAAGCAGTGCATCTATTTGTTTTATAAAAATTTTTCCTGGGCATCTTTGTCTCCATTTCGTGATCCGAAATCCCAGGGTCAGGGTTCGGAGGACGCAGACCAATGGAAAACCCAAGCCCTTGAGGATTTTAAATCCTGGCTTTCGGAAATTCCATCCGAAACACCTGCGTCTCTGTCAGTCACCCCGGATACCTGTGATCTGTACACGCTGCTTTCTGAATTCACCACCCTGAAGCAAGAAATTAAAATGCAAAACAGAGAGCAGCATCGGACATTGAAGGCCATGACTCAGATTCAGTCCATGACCGACGCTTATCAGGAGATCATGGGGCATTTTGATGACAAGACAAAACAAATTGCCACCCTGGAGCAAAACATCCGAAAAGAGACCGAAAAAAGGACGGCCATGTCCTTTCTGGACGTCCGGGACAGCCTTATTCGAGGTAAAAATACCTGTGTGGCGGCTGCCAGCGTAAAAAGAGGTTTTTTCCGAAGGGTACCCAAGGAGCTGAACAACATTCACAAGGGATATGAGATGGCCATCAGGAAATTTGATGCATCCCTTGCCTTGCTGGACATTGATCCCATGGAAACAGATGGAATTGCCTTTGACCCCATGACCATGAAAGCCCTGGAAACAAAGCAGGGAACGGATAAGGACAAGGGAACTGTTTTGGAGACCATATCCGGAGGATTCCGGAGAGGAGATGATGTTTTAAGATATGCACAGGTTATTGTGGCAGATTGATATATTTAGCACCCAGCACCCAGAATCCAGCACCTAACTTTATAGTATAAAAAAAATATAAGGATTTTATAGATGGAACCAATTATCGGAATAGACCTTGGTACAACAAACTCTGAAGTTGCATTTGTAATGGACGGTAAGGCCGAGATTCTCAAGGAAAACGACAACGGTATTTTACCCTCCTGCGTAGGTCTGACACAATCAGGAACTGTTATTGTTGGGACAGCAGCCAGGAATCAGGCAACCGTGTACCCTGAAAAAACAGTCCTTTCCATCAAGCGCCTGATGGGTTCCACGGAACAGATTTCCCTGGGAGATAATACCTATAGTCCCCAGGAAATTTCTGCTTTTATTTTAAAGGAACTCAAAGAGCGGGCCCAGCGGGTAACAGGTCAAACCATTTCAAAGGCCATCATCACCACCCCAGCTTACTTCACGGATGTCCAGCGCCAGGCAACAAGGGAAGCCGGTGAAATCGCAGGTCTTACCGTTGTCCGTATACTCAATGAACCCACTGCAGCCGCCCTTGCCTATGAATCCTCCGATGCCACGGCCCGGACCATCATGGTGTATGACCTTGGGGGGGGCACCTTTGATGTTTCCATTGTAAGAATTGAGGACGGCGTGGTGGAGGTGCTTTCATCCACAGGTGATAATCACCTGGGGGGAGACGATTTTGATCTTGAGATTGAAAAAAAGCTTCTGGCACACATTGAAAAGGAGTTTGACATTGATCTCACATCGGATATCACTGCCAGAGCCAGGCTGAAACGTGCCGCTGAAAAAGCAAAAATTGAACTTTCCAGTGCTCCCTATGCTGCCATTGAAGAGGATCACATCGCCAAAAGTGGAAAAACAGATGTGCATCTTTCCTATGAATTGTCCCGAATGGAATTTGAGGAGGCCATTGACGAACATCTTCAAAAGACAATGGACAGTGTCAACAAAGCGTTAAAAGATGCACAGATGTTGCCCTCAGCCCTTCAAAAGATCATCCTTGTGGGGGGTTCCACAAGAATTCCCAAGCTCTCGGCCATGCTGGAAGAAAGCTTTGGCATCCTGCCCAATCAGGAGATTGATCCTGATCTGTGTGTGGCTATGGGAGCTGCCATCCAGGCAGGTCGGGAAATGGGGCTGGACTCTTCCAGTGTATTGCTCGATATCACCCCATATACCTTTGGCACCTCAGCATTGGGGGACGTTCATGGAGTGTCCGACAATATTTTTGTTCCACTGATTCGCAGAAATTCAAAGCTTCCTGCCATTAAAAGTGAGGTGTTTTGGACTGTAGTTCCAAACCAGAAAATGGCCAAAGTTGAAGTCTATCAGGGGGAGGAACCCAAGGCTTTGGATAATGTTTTAATTGGTACGTATGATTTTAATCTAAGCCCCAGACAGCCCCCGAACAGTCCTCTGGTCATTAAGTATGAACTGGATCTAAACGGAATTCTTAAAATAACAGCCATTGAAAAAAATACGGGTGAAAGAATTACCGGTGTGATTGAAAATGCGTTTTCCCAGATTTCAGATGACGGTGTTTCTCGGTCAAAAAGTAAAATTGATGATGTCTGGGACGTTAAAGCATCTACAGATATGTTGGATGATGATCTTGACCCAGAGGGGAGCAACGGTGGGGAACCTGAAAAGGGTGGTGGAGAATTTCAAGAGCTGATCACCAATGCCAGAGCCGTACTAAACGAGGTTGCATCCGAGGACAGTGAGGAGATCATTAATTTGATTGAAGACATTAACACCCAGATGGAAGAGGGGGATCTGGATGCTGCCCGGAAGTCGGCGGAAGCACTTGAAGATATTCTCTTCTATCTTGAATAACAGCCATGTCGACCATCTATGGAATAACTGCCACGGGCAGACCTTCTTCTGGCCTCAGCCTGCCCATAACGAAGTGTAAAAGAATGTTAGGTATGCCTACTTTTTCATATATAAACCCGCATGTCCTAATGGACACAATTAATATTTAAAATGGTATTATGCCGCCCCCCCGACGGCTTCCCTGAGCGGAACGGGAACGCCGGGGGGATTTAAGAGGAAACATTATGGAAAAATGCCCGGTGTGCAGGGCCACTGTCACCCATCAGACCACATGCCGCAGGTGCAAAACCGATCTTTCCGTTTTATTAAAAATGGAAACAGATGCCTTGATGTGCAGAGAGCAAGCTATGGAGGCCTTTAAGGAAAAACAGTTTGCGCAGATGTTTGACCATGCAAAACGATCTGCATCCCTTGTGGGTAGCCCTGAAGCCAGGAAATTACTTGCGTGTGCTGCCGTTTTGCTGAAACGATACCCTCTTGCCTGTAGGCTTTTTGAATAAAGCATAATTTAGCTGGGCGTATTTCCATTTAGCTTACATTAGATTTTTATCTCTGATTTTCGTGTTATTTTGGCAAGAGAATTAGAAAATTTTTTTGGTTCTGGCTTGTCCAGGTTAGGCTTTGAAAGTTATCCTTGACAGGAATCCCGGCGGGGATTAAATCTTATATTAAATGATTTTAATCTGATACAAAGGATGTTAAAGGACGGTGAGTTATGAATATTGGTGGCGCATTGACAAGGGCTTGGATTTGTTTTTCCTTTTAAAGAAAGTAATGTGCAGCCAGCATTTATTGATATGAGGGTGGGAAACACTCAAATTATTTGCGTAGCGATGCCTTGGAAAAAATATATGCTGGCAAATCCTTGTTAAATTCAATAGAATCTATCATCATTGCCGTTCCTTTTCCTTCCTTTAAAACATCTTTGTACAGGGCTTTTTTTGCCACCCATCTGCCATCAGCCTCCATGACCTCGTGTATGTCTATTGTCTTTAAAAGTTTTCCGCTTTTGGCATACAAGTTCTCTTTTAAAGAAATAAATCGTTCTTTATCCACCCATATTTTACATTTGTCATACGAGGCATCCTCTTTCTTGGCCTGTAACTCTAAAACCCATACCGGACGATCCAGCAAAGTGTCCTCCCCTTTGATTTCGGCATTATAAACATTTTGCAATAAAGGGTCTTCCATCAGATCTTCATAGGAAAGATCTGAACCCATGACGGATTGACGAAGCAGATGTCCGCTGATTAAAACGATTCTGTCCGTTGACGGCGTATAAGTCCAGAGCTGATCTCCGAGTTTAAGCATTTTGGTGCCTTTTTCCCTTGCCGGAGCAAGGTATTCAGTAAAAGAATCATCCGCACCTTTCTGCCATGATTTTGCTTCAACGGTTCTTGATCCGCGTCTTCCGTTTATAATCATTTTGCTTGTGGCGATCTGAGTATCGGTTATCCTGTTTTCATCCACTTTTTTTAAAAGTTCATTGCCTGATGGCTGGGCAGAAATCGATATGGGTATTAATAGCATCATCATCATCATCAAAACAAGTGTTTTTTTCATATCTCAAGCTCCTTAAACAATTGTGCAGTTTGTCTTTTGTAAATACCGATACCGGCAATTGCTGTCCCGAGTACGGTGGCAAGCGTTCCTGGTATAAACCCGATTAAATATGTCGTTGGTGTCACCTGGGCTCGTAAAACACCGGAGATCATCATGGAGGATTTTTCAAAAAGAAAACTTAAATCCAATCCGTAAATCTGCATGAGATATGCCGGTATCAGTCCAAAAGCGGTTCCGATAAATGACCCTGTAACGCCAATCATTATCGATTCTAAAATCAATGTCCGGTAGATGTGTCCTTTTTCTTCACCAACAGCTAAGCGCACACCCATTTCACCGTAGCGGCGCAAGCTTCCCATAAGCCCGGCATTCCATAAAACTATACCCATTGCCAAAATGAATATCCCAACGATCAGGTACACGGCAACATTCATCAGATCCATATATTCTTTCATACCGGATTCTTCCGGCAAAGCCCCCATAATGGGAGAAAACTGATCGTCTGGATTTTTATATTGCTCATTAAATGAAGCAAGTATTTGATATGCTTTGTCTTCATGGAAATGATCATCTGGGAAAAACCCCAGTATTTCTCCTGCGGCATCCTGCATATCAAGCACTGTCTGGACGTCTGAAATATCCGTAATGATAGCTCCACGGTCCATTGCAGCAATTCCAAACCGAACAGTTCCGGCTATTAGAAAGTTCGTTGTCGCCATGCTTCCATACATCGTCGTGCCAAGAAGGGTCGCCGTATCTCCCGGTTCTATTTTTAATTTGTTTGCAAATTCTTCTGCTATTAATATTTCGCCAGCTTTGTTCGGAAACCTGCCGCGAACGAGTGCATCATCAATATTTAATAATTTTCTTTCGGCACTTGATTGAGAAAAAAGATCCAGAGCCATCCCGGTGACAGGTCCTTGTATTCGTGTTTCTCCCTGTTCATCCGGGATATCAATCAGTCCGCCAAACATGATTCTTGGTGTCCAAATCATATCAGGGTACTCTTTTTCAATATTTTCAAGTAAAGAATTTATACCGATTAAAGCCAGATCATTGGGTTTTTGATTTGACTCCTTTGAATAGGCTTGTGTCATGATTCGCACATGTCCCGTGCTGTAATGTGCATTTGATTTTATCATATCAGATACAAATCCATTGAGATAAGAATAGAGAAAAACCGTCAAAGCAACGCCCATAAAAACAGTCAGTATGGGAAAAAGTGAACGAGAACGATCCCGAAACAACCCTTTTAATAAAAATTTTATCATAATTTTATCCTTATTTTTACGAAGATCATGAATACCATCCTGCTTTCTTTCGTCCCTGATTTCATGTTCACTTTCCCCTTAAGGCATCAGTGGGGTTTAATTTTGCAATTTTTCTTGCGGGTAGATAACTGACAATGGTCGTGATGATCAACACAATCAGAACCGTTTTTAATATTAAATCAAAAGTAAATATTGGATAAAGAACATCACCAATACCATATCCGAAGTTGTCTACTCCTTTAGGCATGGCGATTCCATTTGATGCCAAATAAATAAACAGCGGTGCGCCATAAATTGCTGCGGCAACAGCGGCCAGTAATGCGTACATTGCACCTTCCATTGTAAAGAGTTTTATTAAATCACTGCGGGTCATTCCCAATGCCATCAACGTCCCCATCTCCTTTCGTCGCCTATTCAGGGATAGAAATTGAGTATCAAAGATGGCAAGCATTGCAAGCAGTAAAAGAACGATATAAAAAAGACTGTCCCCAATGGCCTCCACTTTCATGGCGGCACGCAGGTCTTTTAATAAAAAATTTAAGTCCTTATACTGCCAACTTGAAACAGGTTGATTAAAATGCAAATCCTTATGCAACACAAGCATAGTCGCTTCGTTGGGCATTGAGGTCATTTTGCGCATTCGGTCAATGGGTATCCAAAGCTGACCGTTGTCAATATCGGAAGCATTTGTGTTCATTATGGCAACAATTTTGACCTCATCGGCATCAAACATTCCGTTTGCATCACGCCATCTGACAATGACATCATCGTCAAGATTCAACCCCATTGTTTTTGCCATTCTACTGCCGATAAGCGCAGGGATACTGCCATTGTCTCCTGCCAACGAGGAAGTGGGTATCGTTAAAATAGTTTGATCTGTTTCAATCCCTTTCAGCAAAACATTCTGCATTCGGCCCTGGGGATAAATGGTTGCCTGCCTTATTAGAATTGGAAGTGCCTTTTTCTGTTCAACTAATTGTTGCAGTTCTGCCGGTATTTTGCCATGGGCATCCTCCAACGTTAATGGATCAAAAGGGTCATAGAGTGTGTGCCAGTATTGCCCGTTGCCATATTGGGCATTAATGTTGGCAGTTTCCATCTGATGGGTCATGCCGCTTATCAGGCCCTGAATAAAAATAATCGCCACATAGGCAAACGACAGGGCAATCACATTAAGCCAGGTGATTAATCCGGCTCCGTAAATATTTTTAAATGCGAGTTTAAATGTCAGCATTTTATACCGCCTTGGCTGGCGTTTCATCGTTTTGAATTATTCCATCATCCAATGTAATGATTCTCTTTAAATACTGCATGACTTTGGCATCATGGGTGGCAAATATGAACGTGGTTTCAAGGTCTTCATTGAGCTGGATCATGGTTTGCATGATATTGTGAGAATTTTTCGCATCTAAATTGGCTGTGGGCTCATCGGCAAGTACCAGTGCCGGTTTTTTAACAATGGCCCGGGCGATGGCGACCCGCTGGCTTTGCCCTCCTGAAAGCTGGGATGGTTTGGAAGTTGACCTGTCTGCAAGCCCCACCCATTTAAGCGCATCCATCACCATTTGTTTTCTCGTTGAGCTTTGAATGTTTTGGAGCAATAAAGGGAATTCTACATTCTCAAATACTGTATATACGGGAAGCAGATTGAAGATCTGGAAAATAAAACCAATATGGTGATTGCGAAGCCTTGCAGCCTTCTTATGAGAAAGGGTTTCAATTTTTTCTCCCATCACCTCCATACTGCCCGAAGTGGGTATGTCCAGGGAGCCAATAATGTTCAACAAAGTTGTCTTGCCTGAGCCGCTCGGCCCCACCAAACCTGCAAATTCTCCCTTATTAAAGCCCACATTTATATTGTCCAAAGCGACAAGGGTTGTGGGCCCCATTGGAAATGTTTTTGTCAATTGTTCGGCTTTTATCAGATATGAATCATTCATATGTTCCCCTTGCGGTATAACCGCCACGGGCGGACCTGGATTTGGGTTCTGGGTTCGCCCACAACGAATCATGAAAGTAATGTTATGCCTATACACTTTCTCGTAAATTATTTTTCGTTTATTCGGCCCATGTGGGAGGGTCTATTAATGATTAAAGACCCCCATTAACTGGAATCCTTTTCCTGAAAAGGCATTATTAATATCCTGATTCAAAGACTGTTCTTCTGGATTCCAGAAACCAATGAGAAAAAAACTCCAGTTATCCATCAGGCGCTGCCATGTCATTGTGCGGTACAAATTGCTGTTGGTGGTCTCGCAATAGATAATTGAAGAGAGATTATCCATGAGCCCGATTGGGTAACTCAATGACAAACCGATAAATTCATTTTTGTTTCCGGTATCAAAAACAGTGTCACCAAGGCCTGAAATATTATACTCTCCCAGGGCATTCAATCCATTACCAATGTTAAATGTATAATCCATACCAACCGTCAGTGCCTGCTGGTATTTTAAGTGAGAAATCTTTGTCTGGTGATGGGCCAGGGAACCTTCAAACCAAATACCTATACCAATATCCCACTTTCCGTCTAATCCCAGTCGGTCTTCTCCAATAGATGACTCCTGGGTGTATGAACCCTGCCTTAATCCGGCCAAAAGCAATGATAGCTGAGAAAAATCAGCTTTTCTGTGGTGATATGACACTCCTATTTCTCCGGTGGATACCGGAACCTGTAAGCGGCCGCCAAATTCAGGGGTACCCTTTTTTGTTGGTACGATCTCTTCCCCTTTGGTGTCATCATTGCCATAAAGGCTCCACAACCAAATGTTTGCATTGTTTTGAAAATAATAGCGCATGAGCAATCCATAAACACCATCGGTAAGCTTTAACGGATCCCGGGGATCTATTTTGTCAAACCATCGTAAGGGTCGAAATAGTGTGGCTGATCCGAAATTTAATTTTTGCAACCCAATTCTTGTTTCGAATTGATCACCAGACAGGCGACCCCATATTCGATATGCTTTGATATCGCTATCGGTCTCATTGTGCTTATCATCTTGGATGTTAAGTGTTCCAAAAACATTGGCCGAAAGTTCAAAATCAAGAGTTAGATGATCACTAACGGGCGTTTCTATAAATAGTTCTGGTATATACCGAAAACCTGTCTGAGAAATCAACCCGTCTTCGTCATTGCCGATAACCCAGCCAGATAATTGTCCCTGAAAAGATGTGGTTTGTGAAAATGCCTGATTTTGTGATACCGGTGCTATCACAGGAAAAAGTATTAAGAACAGTAATAAAAGAACCTTGACTTTCACGCCTTGACCTCTATATTTTCTTTTGTTGTTCACCAGTGAGCTATGAAACATATTGTTTTTTTACGTTTCGACGACAAGATTTTTTCGTATTGTCTCTAAAATATCTTTTAAATTTTTCAGCTGTGTTTTGCTCAGACCGGATGTCGCCCGTTTTTCCATTTTTTCGCCGCATTCCACTATTGTTTCCCATTTGGACAAAACTCTATCAGTGGGCCGAACAATTTTTTTACGCCGGTCTTGTGGTGAGACACTCCGTTCAATCCACTTGTCTCTTTCCATTCGATCCAAAATTCGAACCAAGGTCGAAGGCTCAATCCTTAATTGTGTGGCTAACACATTTTGTGCCATCTCACCATACAGCACCAGGCACGAGATCACTTGAACCTGCCGCAAGGTAATACCCGTACCAGAAAGTTCATTGTTCAGTGTTGTTTCAAAAAGATGTGAGGTTAGTCCTACCCAGTAGCTGACATTTTTTTCAAAATCATATTCAATCATTTAAGTTCCTTTAAAATAGTTGCTTGACTAATTATTAGCTTACCATTATATTATTTCTTTATCAAGTTTTGTCAGACTCTGAAAGTAAGGGACTTACCCGAATATAGACTATCACCATGCCCAGTTTAATGTGTTGATATTGCATGATAAAAAAATTTAAATTGGTAGCTTATTCGCTGCTGGTGGCACTGGTCATTAACCCCGTTCTTTGTGCCGCCTTTATGAAGATCAAACCGGCTCCCGCGAAAGCGGATGAAAAACTGCCATTTATTTTACGTTCATATCGCTGGCTTCTTGAAAAATCTTTGGATCATCGTGTTCTGGTGATCGGTGGAGCCTTTTTTAGCCTGATCCTGGTGATTGTTGGGTATGCCTTGATCGGTAAGGGGGTTGAGCTTTTTGCCGATACTGAACCAAACCAGGCATTTGTTGAAATTAAAGCACCGGAAGGAGCCAGTTTAGACAACTCCAACAAGCTGGCACTGGCGGTGGAAGCAATTATCCAGCAAGAACCCCAGTTGAAATTTGTGATCGGTGAAGTGGGTGTGGCACTGAGCGGTGAAAGTGGCGGGCAATCCAATCAAAGCAAAGTTTCAATGGATTTTGTGGATCGAAAAGACCGTAATGAGAATTCAAATCTTGTGCTGGGACGTATCCGATCCGCCCTTTCCACCCTTGCAGGGGCTGAAATAAAGCTGGAAAAACAAAAAAATGGCCCCCCCACAGGTCCCCCCGTCAACATAGAGGTTAGCGGGGAGGATATGCAGACATTGGGGGCACTGGTAGATCGGGTCAAAGAGTTGATGAATGGAGTCCCCGGGCTGGTGGACATCAAAGATGATTTTTCCAAAGCCAAACCGGAAATTATGGTTCGGGTGGATCGCAATAAAGCGACGCTTCTTGGGCTCTCCACAGCAGAAATTTCAAACACAGTCAAAGCCGCCATCAGCGGCAGTAAACTGGGGGTTTACCGTGAAGGCAAGGATGAGTATGATATTGTTGCCCGCCTGCCGGAACAACGGAGACAAACTCTGGCAGATATTGAAAGTTTGCTCATTCCCACCATATCCGGCGTTCCAATTCCCTTATCCACGGTTGCCCGAATTGAACTGGAAGCAGGTACCGGTGCCATTCGCCACATTGATCAGAAGCGAGTGGTAACCATCTCTGCCAATACCTTTAACCGAAACAGCAATGAGGTGCTAAAAGATGTGCAATCCCATTTGGCTGATTTAAATCTGCCGGGCGGTTATAAAATTGATTTTTCCGGGGAAACCGAAGAACAACAGAACGCCATTGCATTTCTCAGCAAAGCTTTTATTGCAGGGGTTTTTCTAATTGCCATGGTGCTCCTTACCCAGTTCAACTCCGTACGACAAATGCTCATTGTCATGACCACGGTTCTCCTTTCTCTGACCGGTGTATTCATCGGCTTGATCGTCACAGGAATGCTCTTTGGTATCATCATGACTGGTATCGGTGTGATTTCCCTGGCCGGGGTGGTGGTCAACAATGCCATTGTTCTGATCGACTATATCAACCAGCTACGCAAAGACAATATCCAATTGAGAGATGCCCTGGTTCAGGCAGGTCTGGTTCGCTTTCGTCCGGTTATGCTCACCGCTTTGACCACAATCCTGGGACTGCTTCCCATGGCTGTGGGAATTAGTTTTGACTTTCGTCATTTTGCCTGGGAAATTGGCGGTGAATCCGCACAATGGTGGGGATCAATGGCCGTGGCAGTTATCTTTGGGCTGGCAGTGGCCACCCTTTTGACTCTTGTGGTGATCCCGGTGCTGTACTCTCTGTCGCACTCGGACGGTTCAAAAAATGCAGAGTTGATTTGAGTCAGAAATCTGAAAAGTACTGAAAAATGAGCAGGAAAATGAAAAGGCGGTGGGTGTTTACCTATTTTGAATATCCTGTAAGGGAGTTCATGGGAAATAATATACCCATGTGAATGAATTCCATACCCATTATCCGGGATTATCCATTCAAAAATGGGTAGTTTTATTATCATGAACTCCCTAAGTTCATATCATCGGTTTGACCATTTTTTTATAACAAATTGAATTTATTGATATAAAAAAACAACAAATAAAAAATCTCAATAAAATTATATTTAGATTACAGTATGTTATGATGGTTATCGAATCGAGGGTTCATAGTATAAGGATTTTGTAAATATTCAGCTTGTTAATGTAAATGCTTGGCCAGTGACCCATATTCGCTTAGCTGGGACTGCGTAAGTACCCGAGCATATATTCCTCAAAATAAAACTCATAAACATCAATGGTATATCTCTGTGAAATACCGAAAAACATATGCATGGGTACTTAGCATACTATTGCTATGTGAGAAGGCCCAAATGAGTGAATATGGGGTGCGGGCCGAATATTTGCAGTGTTTTTATTTTATCAACTATTAAATAAATAGGTTATATGATGGGCCGGAAAAATGGGAATGCACCCCTTTTAACCCTTAGAATAAAGGCTGCTAAGATGTTTGATTTTAAAAGCTGTCCAGCCTTAAGTGGGTAGCCATTAATGAGCCTGTTGATTAAGTCGCTTTTTGCAAAATGAGCACACAACATCTTGATACTGGGTGATTTAATATTCAGTATATTGTATCTATAATCCAGAGATCTGTACTAAATCAACAGGGTCATTAATTGGATTCAAATCAGACAAAGGTTACCCGGGTCTCTCCCCTTGAATAATCCAATCCCGGTGTGTGTATAATAATCTCAACATCACTTCCCAAAAAATTCATACAGGTCAACATTTTAGCCTCGCTGATCCCCCAGAACTGTCCCCGGAGTAGGCCGGATAGTTTGGGCTGGGGCATGTTTAAAATTTCAGCCGCCCGTTGTTGGGTTAACCTTCTCTGGTGGATGATTTCTCCGATTTTTGAGGCCAGTATTGCCTTAACAAACATCCTGTCGGCATCTGGTCTTCCCAGATCCCCATAGACATTGGTACTGCCTTTCTCTATTTCAATCATATTTTTATTTTTCCTTTATATGGTTGTCCAAGGCTTTTAAGCGGGATTTGATCAAATCCATATCCGGCTTGGGTGTTGCTATGCCCTGGCTTGATTTTTTTTGAAAACAGTGGAACACATATACTATATTTGTATACCGAACAGTATAAACAGCCCGATATGTGTCTTTTTTATAATTTTCCACCACTTCCAATACCCCCGCTCCTCCAAATCCTTTAAGGGACTTACCCGAACATAAACTACCAGTATGTCCAGTTTAAAGTGTTGATATTGCATTATAAAAAATTTTAATTTGGTAGTTTATTATCGTCGAAGTTCCTAAGTGGTTTTGCATCGGGATGTTTCTGCCCCGACTGAGCAAGATGCAATGCAAAGCCGAACATATCCTGCACATCATCGGGCATTTTCATGAGATCCTTTTTGCTGGACCCTATCCACATCAAAAGTTTTATTTTCATGATACCATCTTATATCCATATAGGTATAAAATCAAGGATTGCCGGAAAAGGGTTATCTCTCATTCATTCAAGTTCTTTTTTCGCTGGCCATTTTCAGTGGGGCACGCCAAGGGGAACTTTTGGGACTGAAGTGGTCAGACCTCTTGTGGTAGGATAGCCAGATTCACGGTCTTTTTTTCCAACCGGTCACAAAGTGGTCACAAAATCAAAAAAGGGCTTACAGAGAGACTCTGTAAACCCTTGATTTTATATGGTGGGCGATACTGGGATTGAACCAGTGACTTCTACCGTGTGAAGGTAGCACTCTCCCGCTGAGTTAATCGCCCGTCTAACTGAAGATCTATATAGATGATTCTCTCCAACGGGTCAAGGCTTTTTTAAAAGTTTCGGCAATTTTAATTTTGGCTCGTGGATTATCCCGGGTATCCAAAACTATAATTGCTGTTAAGGGATGAGTTCGAAATAAATTTTTCATTTCGAGGGGGGGGCAAATTTAAAAATCTGTCCCCCTAACCTGGACAAGCCAGAACCCAAAAGGTTCTCTGATTCTTTTGCCAAAATAACACGAAAATCAGAGATAAGAATCTCAGTAAGGGAGTTCATGATAAATAATCTACCCGTCTTTACTTAAAATATGCTGTAAATGCTGAGCATTAAGTTTGAAAGTGGGTAGTTTTATTCTTATGAAATCCCTAAGCGCTAAAGCGCACTAAAGACCTGGAATTCCGATGGGGCCTGGGAGATCAGGAATACCACATCCCGAAAGCATAATGATTGCCACCATAAGAACAATTAATATTGTAAACGGCTTCATGGTTAAACGCCTCCACCCGCTGGAATAATTATTACCTAACCTGGACAAGCCAGAACCAAAAAGGGTTTCTGATTCTCTTGCCAAAATAACACGAAAATCAGAGATAAGAATCTAAAGATATTCTGGGCTCCATCGCATTTTATCAATCAAGATATTAAGGCGTTCTGGATCATTATTGTGTTTAAATGTGGAAAAGGGGCAATCATTCTGGGTCACGCCAGCTTTGAGAGCTTCTGCACCCACCCGTCTGGCCACTTCAAGTGAAACCTTTTTCAGTTCATCCAAAGGCGGGCAGAGAATGCCGTTTTCAATATCGGCGTCACTGACGTAGTCGGCCACGGCATGGGCAGCCGCTGAGAAAAATGATGGCAGGACAGTGGTGGCCCCGGAGGCCAAGATGCCCAGGCCCAATCCGGGGAAGACAAAGGAATTGTTCATCTGTCCGATGCGATAGTCTTTGCCATTGTGGCTTACCGGATCAAAGGGAGAGCCTGTGGCCACAAGGGCTTTGCCGTCGGTCCATTGATAAATGTCCTCGGGAATGGCCTCGGCCTTTGTGGTGGGATTACTCAGGGGCAGAATTACGGGTTGGGCTGTGTTGCCCCCCACAGCATCAATAATGTCCTTGGTAAAGTACCCGGGTTGGCCAGAGGTGCCGATGAGAACCGTGACTTTTTCATTTTTGATCACGTTGAGCAGGGTGTTGTCTCCGGGAGTCTTTAACCAGCCAAGGTTCTTGGGATCTTTGGCAAATTTAAGCTTGTAGTGTTCAAGATCTCGGTCAGAGGTGACAACTCCCTTGGAATCCAGAGTAAAAATTCGTGCACAGGCAGCCGCTTCTTCCATGCCCTGTTCCATGAGTTCTGTGA